>NZ_JBSFHW010000019.1:0-182467 GCF_053597275.1 Streptomyces sp. NPDC001492
CGCCCGGTTACATTCCGAACCCGGAAGCTAAGCCTTACAGCGCCGATGGTACTGCAGGGGGGACCCTGTGGGAGAGTAGGACGCCGCCGAACAATCTTTGGAAGGACCCCTGGTCCCAGCGTTCAGCTGGGACCAGGGGTCCTTTTGTTTTTACAATGCTTGTGTACCGAAGACAGGAGTCACCGATGTCCACCAACTCTCCCGACGACCGACCGGAGCGCGACCAGCGGCGACGGGACAGTGGGGACCGCGGAGACCGCGGCGGTTACCGCGGTGGTTTCCGTCGGGACGACCGGCGCGATGACAACCGCGGTGGTTCCGACCGCGGTGGTTCCGACCGCGGTGGCTACGGTCGCCGCGACGACAACCGTGGCGGACAGGGCCGGCGTGACGACCGCCCGCGTGACGACCGCGGGGACCGCGGTGGCTTCCGTCGGGACGACAACCGCGGTGGCGGGTACGGCCGTCGGGACGACCGGCGCGAGGGCGACCGTGGCTCCCGTCCGGCATTCCAGCGCGACGACCGCGACCGTGGGCCGCGTCGGGACGACCGGGACCGCGACCGTGGCTTCCGTCGGGATGACCGCGGAGACCGTGGGGACCGCCCCTCCTTCCGCCGTGACGACCGCCCGCGTGACGACCGCCGTGACGACCGCGGAGGCGTCCGCCGGGACGACAACCGCGGCGGTGGGTACGGCCGTCGGGACGACCGCCGGAGCGATGAGCGCGGTGACCGCGGCGGTTTCCGCAGGGACGATCGCCGTGACGACCGCCCGCGTGACGACCGGCGTGACGACAACCGCGGCAGTTCCGACCGTGGTGGCTACGGTCGCCGCGACGATCGCAGGGACGACCGCGACCGCAGCTACCGCGGCGACGACCGGGACCGTGGCTTCCGGCGCGACGACCGAGGAGACCGCGGGGACCGCCCGTCCTTCCGCCGCGATGAGCGCGGAGACCGCGGAGAGCGCGGGGACCGCCCTTCGTTCCGCCGTGACGACCGTGGCGATCGCGGCGAACGTCCGCCCTTCCGCCGTGACGACCGTGGCGAGCGCGGCGAACGTCCGCCCTTCCGCCGTGACGACCGTGGCGAACGTCCGCCCTTCCGCCGTGACGACCGTGGCGAGCGCAGGGAAGGCGACCGCGGGGGCTTCCGGCGGGACGACAGCCGGGGCGAGCGCGGCGGGTTCCGCGGGCGCGATGACCGTGGTGGACGCGGCGGCCCCCGTCGGGACGACCGTGGTGGCCGTCCCGGAGGCTTCCGCGGGCATGACGACCGGCGCGGTGGTGGCGGCCGGTTCCGCGACGAGCGGGACCGTGACAGGGATCGCGAGCCGATCAAGCGGCTGCCCATCCCCGAGGACGTCACCGGCGACGAGATCGACAAGGACGTACGGCAGGAGCTGCTGAGCCTGCCGAAGACGCTCGCGGACGACGTCGCCAAGAACCTGGTGATGGTCGCCCGGCTCATCGACGAGGACCCCGAGCGCGCCTACGCCTACTCCAAGATCGCGCTGCGGCTGGCGTCGCGCGTCGCCGCCGTACGCGAGGCGGGCGGGTTCGCCGCGTACGCCAACCAGAAGTACGCGGAGGCGCTTGCCGAGTTCCGGGCCGCGCGGCGGATGACCGGCAGTGCTGAGCTGTGGCCCGTCATGGCCGACTGCGAGCGTGGGCTCGGGCGCCCGGAGAAGGCGCTGGACATGGCCGGGGCGCCCGAGGTGCAGAAGCTGGACAAGGCCGGGCAGGTCGAGATGCGGCTCGTCGCGGCCGGTGCCCGGCGTGACATGGGGCAGCTCGAAGCGGCCATCGTGACGCTGCAGAGCCCCGAGCTGGCGTCCAGTTCCGTGCAGCCGTGGACCGCCCGGCTGCGGTACGCGTACGCGGACGCGCTGCTCGCCGCCGGTCGTGAGGGTGAGGCGCGGGAGTGGTTCGCCAAGGCCGTCGAGGCCGACAAGGACGGCAGCACGGACGCCTCGGACCGGCTCGCCGAGCTGGACGGTGTGGAGTTCGTCGACGCCTTCGACGAGAGCGACGAAGGTGACGAGGAAGAGGGCACGGGGACCGAGGCCGAGGACGGCAAGGACTGACTCCGTGAAGAAGGGCGGGACCGTGAGGTCCCGCCCTTTTGCATGCCCTTTTGGATGTCGGACGGGCTCAGAGGTCCAGGGCGCGCAGTACCAGTCCCGATGCCGGTTTCGGGCCGAACGAGGTCGACTTGCGGGGCATCGTCACGCCCTGGCGGGCCAGCTCGCGGACGACCTCCTCGCGGACCGGGTGCATCAGTACGGCCGTACCGCCGTCGCGTTCCGCCTTCTCGACCGTGGCCGCCGTGTCGTGGATGTAGGCGATGCGGGACGGGTCGTCCTCGGGGATGTGCCACACGTGGTCGAGGAGCGTGGCGTGCAGGACCGTGGCGTCCAGGGTGCGCCAGGCCGCGGGGTGGTCGGCGGGGATCGTGCGGGCCAGGAGGTCCGGGTCCGGGCGGTCGATCAGGTGGAAGGCGCCGTCGCCGGTGAGCAGGAAGGCGTTGCCTGCGCAGGCGGCGTCCGCCAGGGCGTCCAGGGCCTCCGGCAGGGGTCCGGGCAGGTGCCGTATGCGGAACAGGCCGTCCAGGGCGGCGAGTGCGTCGGCGACCGGCAGGCCGTGCAGGAGGCGGTGGATGGCGCGGACGCGCAGCGGGTAGCGGGCCGTGTCGACGAGGAGGACGAGGCCGTAGTCCCAGGGGCTCGGCGAGGCGTGCTCGGTGCGGAGCCGGCGATAGGTCGCCCAGCGGTGGTGGCCGTCGGCGATGAGGGCCTGTTGCCGGGACAGGTCGGACTGGATGCGGGCGAGGTCGTCCGGGTCGGTGATCGACCACAGGCGGTGGCTGAAGCCGTCCTCCGTGGTGGTGGCCAGGAGGGGCGGGCGGCCGGCGACGCGTTCCACGACCTCGATCGCCGAGGACGTCGAGCCGTTGCCGCGGTAGGTGAGGAGCAGGGGCTCGAGGTTCGCGGAGGTGGCGCGCATCAGGGCCGCGCGGTCGGCGACCACGTGCGGCATGACGTCCTCGTGCGGCAGGACCACGCCCTCCGACGGGTCCGTGACCCGCAGGGCACCGATGATGCCCCGCTGCAGCATTCCGTCGCCGTCGCGCTGCTCGTAGACGTACAGGCCCGGTTCGGGGTCGGTGGTCAGGACGCCCTCGGAGAGCCAGTGGCGGAGGGTGTCGGCGGCCTGTTCGTTGCGGGCCGTGGGGGTGGTGGCCTGCGGGAGGATCAGGCGGACGATGTTGTGCGGGTCGGCGGACTGAAGGTGGTGCAGGCCGTCGGGGCGTACGACGACGTCGTACGGCGGGGACGTCACGGCGGCGAGGCTGCCGACCCGGTCGGGGTCGTAGCGAAGGCCTCGGAACGGGGTGAGTTCCAGGCCTCGGCGCGCCGTTGCTTCCGAGTGACCTGCTGTGTTCATCCCGGCATCGTACGTGTGTCAGTGGCGTGAGGGATGATCGGGGGAAAGGCCGTCGAACGAGGAGCGATGTGGAATGAGCCAGAGCGTCAGGACGAGGCCCGAGGGCAGTGGCCAGGCCCTGAGCGAGGCGTATGACACCGCGCTGCTCGACCTCGACGGTGTGGTGTACGCGGGGGGCCATGCGATCGCGTACGCGGTCGAGTCGCTGGGCACGGCTCGGGCGGGCGGGATGCATCTCGCGTACGTCACCAACAACGCGCTGCGGACGCCGGACACGGTGGCGGACCATCTGACCGAGCTGGGGATACCGACCGGGGCCGATGACGTCATCACCTCCGCTCAGGCGGTCGCACGGCTGATCAGCGAGCAGGTGCCGGCCGGGGCGCGCGTGCTGGTCATCGGTGGGGAGGGGCTGCGGGTCGCGCTGCGGGAGCGGGGGCTCGTGCCCGTCGAGTCGGCTGAGGACGAACCGGCGGCGGTCGTGCAGGGGTACGGCGGGCCCGAGTTGCAGTGGGCGCGGTTCGCGGAGGCCTGTTACGCCATCGCACGGGGGGTGCCCTGGTACGCGTCCAACACCGACCTGACGATTCCGAGCGCGCGCGGGATCGCGCCGGGCAACGGCGCCGCGGTGGAGGTGGTGCGGATAGCGACCGGTGCCGAACCGCAGGTCGCGGGCAAGCCGTTGCCTCCCATGCACCGGGAGACGATCCTGCGGACGGGCGCCCGGCGGCCGTTGGTCGTCGGGGACCGGCTGGACACGGACATCGAGGGCGCGTTCAACGGGGAGGTCGACTCGCTGCTCGTGCTGACGGGTGTCACCGATGGTGCGCAGCTGCTCGCGGCGCCGCCGCAGCACCGGCCGACGTATGTCGACGCGGATCTGCGCGGGCTGCTCACGGGACAGCCGGAGGTCGTCGAGGCGGACGGCGGCTTCCGGTGCGGCGGGTGGACGGCGACGGCGGGTGCGGACCGGCTCGAACTGGACGGTGACGGCGAGGCCTTGGACGGTCTGCGGGCCTTGTGCGCGACGGCCTGGACGGCGGCCGGCGAGGGTGTGTGCGAGCTGGATGCGGGGAAGGCGCTGGCGCGGCTGGAGTTGTGAGGCGACGCACCGGGCGGGTGGCGGACGGGGCACTGAATCGCCCGCCCGTCGCGACCGGGGATCGGGGACTGATGCGAGGGTAGGCTAACCTAACTTGCGTGTTGGTCGACAGTCCTCCAGAACAGTGCGCGGAGACCGCCCCCGCGCCCCCGACCCGCCGGGCGGTACGGGCCTTTGGGCTCGTTGCGTCGGTTGCCGTCCTGGTGCTCGTCGCGCTGGCGAGCATCGCCATCGGTGCGAAAGAGCTGCCCCTGGAGCAGGTCTGGCACGGGCTGTTCCAGGACACGGGGACGTACGGCGACGTCGTGGTCGACGAGCGGCTGTCGCGGACCGTGCTCGGGCTGCTCGCCGGGGCGGCACTCGGCCTGTCCGGGGCGGTGCTTCAGGCGCTCACCCGCAATCCGCTGGCCGACCCCGGACTGCTCGGCATCAACGCGGGCGCGTCGGCCGCGGTCGTCACCGCCATGACGTACTTCGGTGTCACGAGCCTGGGCGGCTATGTCTGGTTCGCCTTTTTCGGGGCGGCGGCCGTGGGGGCGCTGGTCTGGTTCCTCGGGGGCAGCCGGGGCGCCACGCCGGTGCGGCTCGCGCTCGCCGGCACTGCCATCAGCGCCGCCCTCTACGGCTATCTGCAGGCCGTGATGATCACGGATGACGCGGCGCTGAACAAAATGCGCTTCTGGACGGTCGGTTCGCTCTCCTCGGCCACCAACTCGACCATTGTGCAGGTGCTGCCGTTTCTCGCGGTCGGCACGTTCCTCGCGCTCGGCCTCGCCCGGCCGCTCAACGCCGTGGCCATGGGCGACGACACCGCCAAGGCCCTCGGCGCCCATCTGAACCGGACGCGTGCGCTGTCCATGCTCGCCGCCGTCGTGCTGTGCGGCGCGGCGACCGCCGCCTGCGGGCCGATCGCGTTCGTGGGGCTGATGGTCCCGCACGTCGTACGGTCCTTCACCGGCCCCGACCTCCGCTGGATCCTGCCGTACGCCACGATCCTGTCGCCCGTGCTGCTGCTCGGTGCCGACGTCATCGGCCGGGTCGTCGCGCGTCCCTCGGAGCTCCAGGTGGGCATCATCACCGCGATCATCGGCGGGCCGGTCTTCATCTTTCTGGTACGACGACGGAGGACGGCGCAGCTGTGAAGAGCAACCGTGTGCTGAGGACGCCGGGCGGGCTCTCCGTGCGCCTGGACGTCCGGGCCGCCACCGTCGTCGCCCTGCTGCTGCTCGCCGCGCTCGCCGCGAGCGTCCTGCTGATCGGCACCGGTGACTTCCCGATCTCGGCAGGCGATGTGCTGAGGACTCTGGCCGGGGGCGGCAACGCCGGGCAGGAGTTCATCGTCAACGAGCTGCGGCTGCCGCGGGTCCTGGTCGGGCTGCTGGTCGGGGCCTCGCTGGGGCTCGGAGGGGCGCTGTTCCAGGCCGTCACCCGCAATCCGCTGGGCAGTCCGGACGTGCTCGGCCTCGGGCAGGGGGCGACGGCCGGGGCGCTCGTGATGATCGTGCTGTTCTCCGGGAGCGCGGCCCAGGTCACCATGGGGGCGCTCGTGGGCGGCCTTGCGACCGGGCTCGCCATCTATCTGCTCGCCTGGAAGCGGGGCGTGCACGCTTATCGACTGGTTCTGGTCGGTATCGGAGTGTCCGCGATCGTCACGGCGGTCAACAGCTATCTGCTCACGGTGTCCGACCTCGTCGACGCCGCCCGCGCGGTCGTCTGGATGACCGGATCCCTCAGCGGCCGGGACTGGAACCAGGTCTGGCCGCTGCTCGGACTGTGCGCCGTACTCGTACCGCTGGTCCTCGCCCACGCGCGCGGGCTGCGGATGATGGAGATGGGCGATGACGTCTCGAACGCCCTCGGGGTGCGGGTCGAGCGTGTACGGGCGCTGCTGATGGTGGCCGCCGTGCTGCTCACCGCCACCGCCACCGCCGCCGCGGGACCCGTCAGCTTCGTGGCGCTCACCGCGCCCCAGCTCGCCCGCCGTCTGACCCGCTCACCCGGCCCCAACCTGCTGTCGTCCCTGTGCATGGGCGCCGCCCTGCTGGTCGGCGCCGACTGGATCTCGCAGCGGGCCTTCGGCGCCGACCAGCTGCCCGTGGGCGTGGTCACCGGCGTCCTGGGCGGTGTCTATCTGCTGTGGCTGCTGGTCACCGAGCGCAGGGCGGGCCGGATATGAGCGAGCCCGTGAAGCCGGAGATGAGCGGCCCGAAGAACCCGTACACCCCAAGGAGCGCAGTGAACCGCCTGGCCGCCGAGAACGCCACCCTCGCCTACGACCAGCGGGTCATCGCCGAGCAGCTCTCGGTGGAGATACCCGACCATTCCTTCACGGTGATCGTCGGCCCGAACGCGTGCGGCAAGTCCACGCTGCTGCGCGCCCTGTCGCGAATGCTGAAGCCGAGCCAGGGGCGGGTGCTGCTGGACGGCCAGGTCATCCAGTCGATGCCGGCGAAGAAGGTCGCGCGGACGCTGGGCCTGCTGCCCCAGTCGTCGATCGCGCCCGACGGCATCACCGTCGCCGACCTCGTCGGCCGCGGCCGGTATCCGCACCAGGGCATCCTGCGCCAGTGGTCGGCCGAGGACGAGCGGGTCGTCCAGGAGTCGATGGCACGGACCGGTGTCGCCGGGCTCGCCGATCGCCATGTCGACGAATTGTCCGGCGGTCAGCGGCAGCGCGTGTGGATCGCCATGGCGCTCGCCCAGCAGACCCCGCTGCTGCTGCTCGACGAACCGACGACCTACCTGGACATCCAGCACCAGATCGACGTCCTCGACCTGTGTGCCGAGCTGCACGAGGAACAGGGCCGCACGCTCGTGGCCGTGCTGCACGACCTCAACCATGCCGCCCGGTACGCCACCCATCTGATCGCTCTGCGCGACGGGCAGGTCGTCGCCGAGGGCGCGCCCGGGGACATCGTCACGGCCGAACTGGTCGAGGAGGTCTTCGGGCTGCGCTGCCAGGTCGTCGACGACCCGGAGACCGGGACCCCGCTGGTGGTGCCCGCGGCGCGGAAGGCACGCGCGCGCGTAACGGCTACAGAAGTTTCCTGAGCTGGAACAGGTCACGCAGGCCTGCCTCCAGCTTGACCCGGCCCGAGCCCCAGGCCTTGGCGAAGTTCAGCTCGCCGTTGACCATGGCCACCAGGTCGTCGCCCTTCATGGTGAGTCTGATCTCGGCCTTCTCCGGTGGGGGGCCCTGGATCGTGTTCTGCACCACGATCCGGCCGCCCGTCATCCTGCCGACGAACGTGATGTCGAGGTCGGTGATCCGGCAGCTCACCGAGCGGTCCAGGGAGGCGGCCGTGCGGACGTCCCCTTCGGCGGTCTGCATGTTGTCCGAGAGCTTTTCGAGTGCGGCGCGGCACTCCTCGATCGTGGCCATCGCGATCGACGGTACCCCAGCGGTTCGGGGTAGCGTCTGGGCATGAGCGACTCTGTGCCCGACGCCACGGCGGGGGACGAAACGGTCGAAGTCGAACCCGAGCAGGAACCCGAGTACGACCCCGCCGCCCCCGCCCCGTTGAACGTGCCCCGCACCCCGACCGGCAACGCCGACGTGGACGCGCAGCTGGAGCGCCTCGGTGACGCCGACCACCTCGCCACCGACGGCCACCTCGAGGTGTACGAGGATGTACACCGGGGGTTGCGCGACGCGCTCACCGCGCTCGACGCCCGCCCGGGACCTCCGGCGCCTTCGCCGTCGTACGACACGAGGACGCCTTCACCCTCGTACGGCCATAGGAGCTGAACCGAACGTGGCAGGAGTCGCACGCCGCCGTCTGGACGCGGAGCTGGTCCGCCGGAAGCTGGCGCGCTCGCGTGAGCATGCCAGCCAGCTGATCGCCGCCGGGCGGGTCACCGTCGGCAAGACCGTCGCGACCAAGCCCGCCACCCAGGTGGAGACCGCGGCGGCGATCGTCGTCACGGCCGACGACAGCGATCCCGAGTACGTCTCCCGGGGCGGGCACAAGCTGGCGGGCGCGCTGCAGGTGTTCGTGCCGCAGGGGCTCGAGGTGAAGGGGCGGCGGGCGCTGGACGCCGGCGCCTCGACCGGCGGGTTCACCGATGTGCTGCTGCGCTCGGGGGCCGCGCACGTCGTCGCGGTGGATGTCGGATACGGACAACTTGCCTGGACTCTTCAGAGCGATGAACGCGTCACCGTCAAGGACCGTACGAACGTACGCGAGTTGACGCTTGAAGAGATCGATGGTGAGCCTGTGGATCTTGTCGTGGGGGATTTGTCCTTCATCCCGCTCGGGCTGGTCCTGCCCGCGCTGGTGCGGTGTGTGAAACCGGACGCCGACCTGGTGATGATGGTCAAGCCGCAGTTCGAGGTGGGGAAGGAACGGCTGGGCAGTGGGGGAGTCGTACGGAGTGCGCAGCTGCGGGCGGAGGCCGTGCGGGGTGTGGCCCACAGGGCGTGGGAACTCGGGCTCGGGGTGATGGGTGTCACCGCCAGTCCGTTGCCCGGACCTTCCGGGAATGTCGAGTACTTTCTGTGGCTGCGGACCGGGGCACCGGAACTGGACCCGGCCGACGTTGACCGTGCAGTGGCGGAGGGGCCGCGTTGACCCAGAACCGAGCTCGTACTGTTTTCCTGCTGGCCCACACCGGGCGGCCCGCGGCCATTCGCAGCGCCGAACTCGTGGTCAAGGGGCTGCTGCGCGAGGGCATCGGCGTGCGCGTCCTGGAGTACGAGGCGGCCGATCTGCCGCTGCCCGAGGAGGTGCAGCTGGTCAAGGAGGCCACCCCGCAGTGCCTGGACGGGTGCGAGCTGCTGATCGTGCTCGGGGGTGACGGGACGCTGCTGCGGGGCGCCGAGTTCGCCCGGGCGTCCGGGGTGCCGATGCTCGGCGTCAACCTCGGGCGGGTCGGGTTCCTCGCGGAGGCCGAGCGGGACGATCTCGACAAGGTCGTCGACCGGGTGGTGACGAAGGCGTACGAGGTCGAGGAGCGGATGACCGTCGATGTCGTCGTTCACCAGAACGGGAACATCGTGCACACGGACTGGGCGCTGAACGAGGCGGCGGTGCAGAAGGCCGGCGCCGAGAAGTTGCTCGAGGTCGTGCTGGAGATCGACGGGCGGCCGGTGACCGGGTTCGGGTGTGACGGCATTGTGCTGTCGACGCCGACCGGTTCCACGGCTTATGCGTTTTCCGCGGGCGGGCCCGTGGTGTGGCCCGAAGTGGAAGCGCTGCTGATGGTGCCGATCAGTGCGCATGCGCTGTTCGCGAAGCCCTTGGTCACGTCGCCGGATTCCGTGCTGGCGGTCGAGGTGCTGCCTCATATTCCGCCGGGTGTGTTGTGGTGTGACGGGCGGCGGACGGTCGAGTTGCCCCCTGGGGCGCGGGTCGAGGTGCGGCGGGGGGCTGTGCCGGTGCGGTTGGCCCGGCTGCACCATGCGTCGTTCACCGACCGGCTTGTGGCGAAGTTCGCGTTGCCCGTTTCCGGGTGGCGGGGGGCGCCTCATTGAGCCGTGCACTCGCCTGGGTGACAATGTGCCGTCGATGTGCATTCGTCACCTGCACCTTCACACAACCGGGACGGGGGCCGTCGCACTTCCCGGTGCTGACCTCGTAAGGTCGTAGCCGTGCTGGAAGAGATGCGGATACGGTCGCTCGGAGTCATCGACGATGCCGTCGTCGAGCTGTCGCCCGGGTTCACTGCCGTCACCGGTGAGACGGGTGCGGGCAAGACCATGGTGGTCACCAGCCTCGGGCTGTTGCTGGGCGGGCGGGCGGACCCCGCGCTCGTGCGGATCGGGGCAGAGAAGGCGGTCGTGGAGGGGCGGATCGCCGTGCCCCCGGGCGCCTCTGCCGTCGTACGCGCCGAGGAGGCCGGGGCCGAGCTCGACGACGGGGCGCTGCTGATCAGCCGTACCGTTTCCGCCGAGGGGCGGTCGCGGGCGCATGTGGGCGGGCGCAGTGTGCCGGTGGGGCTGCTCGCCGACCTCGCCGACGATCTCGTGGCCGTGCACGGGCAGACCGACCAGCAGGGGCTGCTGAAGCTGTCCCGGCAGCGGCAGGCGCTGGACCGGTACGCCGGGGAGGCCGTCGCGGGGCCGCTCGCCAAGTACGGCGAGGCGTACCGGCGGCTGCGGGCCGTCTCCGTGGAGCTGGAAGAGATCACCACGCGCGCGCGTGAGCGGGCCCAGGAAGCCGACATGCTGCGGTACGGGCTCGACGAGATCGCGGGTGTGGAGCCGCGGGCCGGCGAGGACGTGGAGCTGGCGGAGGAGGCCGAGCGGCTCGGGCACGCGGAGGCCCTGTCGTCCGCCGCCACGGCCGCTCATGCCGCCCTGGCCGGCAATCCGGAGGATCCCGAGGGCATCGACGCCGCCACGCTCGTCGCGGGCGCTCAGCGGGCCCTGGACGCCGTGCGGGCGCATGATCCGGCACTGTCCGCGCTGGCCGACCGGATCGGGGAGATCGGGATCCTGCTGGGCGATGTCGCCGGGGAGCTGGCGGGGTACGCCGACGACCTGGACGCGGATCCCCTGCGGCTGGCGGCCGTCGAGGAACGGCGGGCGGCGCTCACCGGTCTGACCAGGAAGTACGGCGAGGACATCAACTCCGTGCTCGCCTGGGCCGAGCGGAGTGCCGCGCGGCTGACCGAACTGGACGGCGACGACGAGCGGATCGGCGAGCTGACCGCCGAGCGGGACGCACTGCGGACCGAACTGGGCGGCCTTGCCCAGGCGTTGACGGATGCGCGGGCGGAGGCGGCGGAGCGGTTCGCGGCCGCCGTGACGGCGGAGCTCGCCTCGCTAGCGATGCCGCACGCGCGCGTGTCGTTCGACATCCGGCAGACCGAGGACCCGGAGGGCGTGGAGGTCGGCGGGCGCGCGGTCGCCTACGGGCCGTCCGGCGTCGACGAGGTCGAGCTGCTGCTGGCCCCGCACCCGGGGGCGCCGCCCCGGCCCATCGCCAAGGGTGCTTCCGGCGGTGAGCTGTCGCGTGTGATGCTCGCCGTGGAGGTCGTCTTCGCGGGGACGGATCCCGTGCCGACGTATCTCTTCGACGAGGTCGACGCCGGTGTCGGCGGCAAGGCGGCGGTCGAGATCGGGCGGCGGCTGGCCAAGCTGGCCAAGACCGCGCAGGTCGTGGTCGTGACCCACCTTCCGCAGGTGGCCGCCTTCGCCGACCGGCAGCTGCTGGTCGAGAAGACCAACGACGGGTCCGTGACACGGTCCGGAGTGAAGGTGCTCGAAGGCGAGGAGCGGGTGCGGGAGCTGTCCCGGATGCTCGCCGGCCAGGAGGACTCCGAGACCGCTCGGGCGCATGCGGAGGAGCTGCTCGCGACGGCCCGGGCGGACGTCTAGGAGCCCCGGGCCACGCGCGGTCACGG
This sequence comes from Streptomyces sp. NPDC001492, assembly GCF_053597275.1. NCBI lineage: Bacteria > Bacillati > Actinomycetota > Actinomycetes > Kitasatosporales > Streptomycetaceae > Streptomyces > Streptomyces sp. NPDC001492. The sequence goes on from NZ_JBSFHW010000019.1 coordinate 11,897, forward strand.
GGCGGGGGCCGGTGCCCCTTTCTCACTCGTGCGAGTGACCAATCCCACCGCCCCACAGGCCCCGTGCGGCACCCACGTCACCTTCTCGTTGTCGGAACACCCGTACGTCCTGGCATCCTTGGCGCAGTACGTGGAGGAAACCGCGCGGTACACCCCCTCCGCTCCATCCTTCTGTACTTTCTTCGTGACCGCCCGACGCCGAACCAGGAGCCCCGGCCACGTGAGCCCCGCGAGCAGCCACTCTCCGCACGGTCAGTCGTCGCTGCGTACCGTGCAGGTGCTGGGCGGCGGCAACGCCGGCAGCAGCGCGCACGTGCGTTCGCTGGCGGCGGGGCTCGTCGCGCGGGGCGTGCGGGTCACCGTGTGCGCGCCGGTCGAGGCCGATCGGGCCTACGACTTCACGGGGACCGGCGCCGAACATGTGCACGTACCGCGCAGCAGCGACCCGGGAGCCGTGACCGCGCTGCGGGAGGTGTGCAAGGACGCCGACCTGGTGCACGCGCACGGGCTGCACGCCTCCTTCCGGGCCGCGCTGGCCCTCAGCGGCCGGCGCACCCCGCTCGTGGTCACCTGGCACAACCGCGCGCACGCCGAGGGGGCCCGCGCCCATCTGCTGCGTCTCCTGGAGCGGCGGGTCGTGAAGGCCGCCACCGTGGTCCTCGGCACCTCCTCGGACCTCGTGGACCGGGCCCGCCGGACCGGGGCGCGGGACGCGCGGCTGGCCGCCGTGGCGCTGCCCGGGCCGCGTCCGGGCGCGGAGCCGGAGGACCCCGACCGCCCGAGCCCCAAGATCCGGGCCGAACTGGGCGCCACCGGGCGCCCGTTGCTGATGGCCGTCGGCTCCCTCGACCGGCACCGCGGTTACGACACCCTGCTGGACGCCACACGCGCGTGGCGGCGACTCGACCCCGTGCCGCTCGTCGTGATCGCGGGGGAGGGTCCGCTGCGGACCGTGCTGCAGCGCCGTATCGAGGACGAAGGGCTGCCCGTCCGGCTCATCGGGCGGCGCGAGGACGTGCGGGCGCTGCTCTCCGCCGCCGATCTCGCCCTGCTGCCCAGCAGCTGGGAATCGCGTTCCGTGCTCGCCCAGGAGGCGCTCCACGCGCGCGTGCCGCTCGTCGCGAGCCGTGTCGGCGGCATCCCCGAACTCGTCGGCGACGCGGCCGAACTCGTCCCGTACGGGGACGCGGAGGCCCTCGCCGACGCCGTCACCGGGCTCCTCGGCGACCCGGAGCGCCGTGAGCTGCTCAGGGAGAAGGGCAGCCGGCAGGCCGCCACCTGGCCGACCGAGGACGAGACCGTCGCCCAAGTGCTCAGCGTCTACGACGAGTTGACCCAGCACCGGCCGCTCGCCTGAGGGACGGGCCCTACGGGGTGTGCCGACGGGCTCGCAGGGCCAGGCTCAACGCCAGCACCGTCTGCGGGTCGTCGAGGTCCGTGCCGAGCAACTCGCCGATCCGGGCCAGGCGGTTGTAGAGGGTCTGCCGGTTGAGGTGGAGTTCGCGGGCCGTCTCCGCCTTGCGGCCCGCGTGCGCCAGATACGTCTCCAGGGTGGGCAGCAGGGGCGGCTTGGAGCGGTTGTCGTGGTCGCGGAGCGGGCCGATGGCACGGTCCACGAAGGCCGCCAGGTCCGGGTGGTCGCGCAGCCGCCACAGCAGCAGGTCGATGTCGAGGCGCCGGGCGTCGTACCAGGGACGGTCCGAAAGGCCCTGTGCCGCCGTCGCCGTCTCGGCCGCGTGCCTGAGGCCCGCCGACGCCGCCGCCCAGCCGCCTGCCACGCCGACGACCACCACCGGCGGCTGCGCGCCCGGCCGCTGCATCCCGGCCCGCTCCACGCCCGCCCGCAGCGCCGCCGCGACCCGGTCCGCGACCGCCGACCGCTCCGCCTCCGCACGCAGGCCCACCAGCAGCGGCACCCGGCCCTCGACAGGCCGTACGCCCAGCAGAACCGGGACCCCCACCGAGGCCAGCTCCTCGGCGACCGCGCGTGCCAGCACCGCCCAGCCCCCGCCCGGCGACAGCGTGTCCCCCAGCCGCATCACGACCGGCAGCAGCGGGCTGTTGCCGGGCTTGAAGCCCAGCACGCGCGCCTGCGCGGGCGCGTCCTCCGCGGCGATACGGCCCTCGGCGAGATCGGTGAGGAAGTCCCCGCGGCCGCGCGCCGCCAGCTCCTCCTCCTGCCGGGCCTGCATCAGGACGACGGCCAGGATGCCGGCCGCCCGCTCGGCCGCGATGCGGTGCACGGGGGCCAGCGGGGCACGTACGGGAAGGAGGACCAGGCGGGCCCGTACCGACCCTGTTCCCGGGCCGCCTCCGGGCACGTCCACGAGGACCGACCCGGACGGCGGCGGGGCGTCCTTGTGGTGGCCGCGCAGCCCTTCCCACACCTGGAGCGGGTCCGCGCCCTCGGGGCCGGCCCCGGCGGCGTACAGCAGCTGTCCGTCCGTCGTCTCCAGGAAGACCGGGTTGCCGCTGAAGGCGGCCAGGATGCCCAGCACCTGGGGCACCCCGCCGCCGCCCAGCAGGGCCTCCGTGCAGCGGCGGTGCACCTCCTCGGCCCGCTGCAGCAGCGCGTAGTGGCCGTTGACGATCTCGGTGTGGACCTCCTCCGTGACCGCCACGAAGGGCACTTCGCGGTGCAGCTGGACCAGCGGCAGCCCGGCCGCGCGCGCGGTGTCGACGAGTGCGGCGGGCAGGCGGGCGAAGCGCGGGCCGAGCTCCACGACGAGGGCCGCGATGCCGCGCTCGGCCAGGGTGCGCACGAACGCCCGCTGCTCGGCCGGCCGGGTGCCGAGGCCGTAGCCGGTGGTCAGCAGCAGCTCGCCGCCCTTCAGCAGCGAGGCGATGTGCGGGACCTCGCCCGCGTGCACCCAGCGCACGGTGCGCTGCAACCGGTCGGCGCCCGCGAGGACCTCCGGAAGGCCGCTGCGCAGACCCGGCAGCTCCAGCGCCCGCTGCACAGTGATCCCGGCCTCGTGCGTGTCGAATCTGCTGCCCGTACCGGTGCCCGTACTGCTGTCCATGAGCCGGACGCTACCCGCGCGTGTGCCTCCGGGACATCTCCGGGCGGGGTCAGGGCTCCTCTGTGAGCCTCGCTGACCGCCCGGGCCCGTCCTGCTGTCCGCGCCCGTCACGCGAGCGCGTGGGGGCGCCCCGCGGCCGTACGGGAGGAGACGGCGGCAGCTTCTGGAGGTGCTCAGGCCGGTCTGATGTTGTGGTTGAAGCGGAAGACGTTGTCCGGGTCGTAGCGCCGCTTCAGCGCCGCCAGCCGGGCCGTGTTCTCCGCGCCGAGGCCGGCGACCACGCGCTCCGGACCCTCGTCACCGATGAAGTTGAGGTAAGTCGCACCGGTGCTCCACGGCCGGACGTCGGTCCGGACGTCCCGTACCCACTGGGTGCAGCGTGCGTCGTCTGCGGGGTCCTCCCAGATGCCGAAGGGGTGCACCGCCCAGGGCGCGTCCCGGTAGGGCACGGGGTACTCGGCGGGACCGTCGGCGATCGCGCCGCCCTGCGGGAACAGCACGTGCTGGGTGCCGGTCGGCACGGGCACCGAGTTCCCGCGGGCGCAGTACACGTCCACGAGTTCGTCGGGCAGGCCCGTCAGATACTCCGCCGACCAGTAGTTCCGGAGGTTCGGCGGGTCGTCGAACATGGTCTGGAAGTCGGCGTACGGGACCGCGCTGACGATCTCCGCCTCGTGCGGCAGCGCGAGCAACGGCTCGGCCAGCTTCCGCATGTCCGTCTCACCGCCGGCGTACGCAACCAGCGCTCCGCACGTCAACTTGCCGACCAGGTGCGACGGTACGAACTCCTCGGGCGGCCCGGTGAAGTAGAGGACGGCACCGGACGCCTCCACCGGGGCGGCCGTGATGATCTCGCGATAGGTGCGGACGACTTCGCGGCCGAACTCCGGGAGGCACAGAATCAGCGCGACGGAGAACCGGGGCAGCTCGTGCAGCTTCAGGGTGATCGCGGTGGCGATGCCGAAGTTGCCTCCGCCGCCGTGCAGTGCCCAGAACAGCTCGGGGTTCTCGTCGGCGTTGGCGTGCACCTGCGTGCCGTCGGCGGTGACCAGTTCGACGCCGAGGAGGTTGTCGACGGCGAGGCCGAAGGCGCGGTCCAGCCAGCCCGTGCCGCCGCCCAGGACATAGCCGCCGACGCCGGTCGTCGAGGCCCGGCCGCCGGTGGTCGCCAGGCCGTAGGGCTCGGTCGCGCGGTCCAGGTCGCTCATGGTGGCGCCGCCCGCGATCCGTACCGCCTCGGCCGCGGGGTCGACGACCACGGCGCGCATATGGCGCAGGTCGACGACCAGACCGCCGTCGTTCAGCGCCATGCCCGCCACGCTGTGCCCGCCGCCGCGCACGGCGATCTTCAGGTCCAGCTCCCGGCCGAAGCGCACGGCCCGCACCACGTCGTCCGCGTCCACACACTGCGCGATCACTGCCGGACGCCGGTCGATCATCGCGTTGAAGACCGCCCGGGCCTCGTCGTAGCCGACGTCCCCCGGGGCGAACACATCGCCGACCAGATCCTCACGCAGCGCGGCGAGGGCCGCGCCCGCCTTCGATGGGGAAGCCATGGGGCGCCCCCTTCCGTACAGGGGCTGTTGGTTCCAGCGTAGGCGGGCCCGGCTCGGCGGTCCTGTTCAGCCGCCGTAGGCCCCCGAGGCCGTGAGGCGCAGTGCCGTGTCGATGAGCGGGACGTGGCTGAAGGCCTGCGGGAAGTTGCCGACCTGGCGCTGGAGGCGCGGGTCCCACTCCTCGGCGAGCAGACCGAGGTCGTTGCGGAGCGCGAGCAGCTTCTCGAACAGCTTGCGGGCCTCGTCCACGCGGCCGATCATCGCCAGGTCGTCCGCCATCCAGAACGAGCAGGCCAGGAACGCCCCTTCGTCGCCGGGCAGGCCGTCCACACCCTCGCTGGAACCCTCCGTCGGGTAGCGCAGGATGAAGCCGTCCGGCGTGGACAGCTCGCGCTGGATCGCCTCGATGGTGCCGATCACGCGCTTGTCGTCGGGCGGCAGGAAGCCCATCTGCGGGATCAGCAGCAGGGAGGCGTCCAGCTCCTTCGAGCCGTACGACTGGGTGAAGGTGTTGCGCTCCTTGTCGTAGCCCTTCTCGCACACGTCCCGGTGGATGTCGTCGCGCAGCTCGCGCCAGCGCTCCAGCGGGCCGTCCGCGTCGCCGGACTCGATGAGCTTGATGGTGCGGTCGACGGCGACCCAGGCCATGACCTTGGAGTGCACGAAGTGGCGGCGCGGGCCGCGCACCTCCCAGATGCCCTCGTCCGGCTCGTCCCAGTGCTGCTCCAGGTAGCGGATCAGCTTGAGCTGCAGCAGCGAGGCGTAGTCGCTGCGGGCGAGACCGGTCATGTGGCCGAGGTGCAGGGCCTCGGTGACCTCGCCGTAGACATCCAGCTGGAGCTGGTGGGCGGCGCCGTTGCCGACGCGGACCGGCGCGGAGTTCTCGTAGCCGGGCAGCCAGTCCAGCTCCGCCTCGCCGAGCTCGCGCTCGCCCGCGATGCCGTACATGATCTGCAGGTTCTCGGGGTCGCCGGCGACTGCCCGCAGCAGCCACTCGCGCCAGGCGCGGGCTTCCTCGCGGTAACCGGTGCGCAGCAGCGAGGACAGGGTGATGGCCGCGTCGCGCAGCCAGGTGTAGCGGTAGTCCCAGTTGCGGACGCCGCCGATGTCCTCGGGGAGGGAGGTCGTGGGCGCCGCGACGATGCCACCCGTGGGGGCGTACGTCAGGGCCTTGAGCGTGATGAGCGAGCGGATCACGGCCTCGCGGTACGGGCCGTGGTACGTGCAGTGCTCCACCCACTCCCGCCAGAACTCCTCCGTCGCCTCCAGGGAGGCCTCCGGCTCCGGCAGCGGCGGCGGCTCCTTGTGCGAGGGCTGCCAGGAGATGGTGAAGGCGATGCGGTCACCGGGAGCGACCGTGAAGTCCGAGTACGTGGTCAGCGACTTGCCGTAGGTCTCGCACTCGGTGTCGTACCAGACCGAGTCCGGGCCTGCCACGGCGACCGTGCGGCCGTCGTGCTTGTGCACCCACGGCACGACCCGGCCGTACGAGAAACGCATCCTGAGGGCCGAGCGCATCGGAACGCGGCCGGAGACGCCTTCGACGATGCGGATCAGCTGGGGGGCGCCGTCACGCGGGGGCATGAAATCGGTCACTCGGACCGTGCCGCGCGGGGTGTCCCACTCGGATTCGAGGATCAGGGAGTCGCCGCGGTAGCTGCGCCGGGCCGCCGTCGGGGGCTGCGCCTCGGACGCGTGGGCGGGGCCGAGCCGCCAGAAGCCGTGTTCCTCGGTGCCCAGCAGGCCGGCGAAGATGGCATGCGAGTCGAAGCGGGGCAGGCACAGCCAGTCCACTGTGCCGTCCCGGCAGACCAAGGCGGCGGTCTGCATGTCTCCGATGAGTGCGTAGTCTTCGATGCGCCCGGCCACGTGCAACTCCAGTCGAACGGCCACGTCACCCCCGTGAAAGTAGGGGGCTGTCGCTTATTGCGGTCAAGGGGTCGTTGTAATGCGTCGTTGAGCGGTGAAGCAAAGCAGTCGTCCTGGCCGTGTGGCAAAACGACAATTGATGCTCAACGAACTGACGAGCTCTCGTTGTTCCGGTCATCACGTGCGGGGGTGGTGACGTGTACCCGGCCGGGCTCGGCAGCGAGTGTCCGAGCAGGATACGACGCACGTAGATGATCTGCGTGCCGCTCCGGGCAACCCGAATAGGCCGAACGGGTGAGCAACGGGTGAGAAACACGAAGGACAGTGCGGGTCTGTGGTGACTCGTGTGCGGTGCGTGGCCGGAAGCCATCTCCTCCGGGCGCTGATACCCTGGTAGCCCGTGGACCGGTGGGCGAGAAATCCCCGGAACCGCACCCCAAACCGCGACCACGGGAGCCCCCTCTTGGCCATGCCGCCGAAATCTACGACGACCAAGCACATCTTCGTCACCGGGGGTGTCGCCTCCTCGCTGGGCAAGGGCCTCACGGCCTCCAGCCTGGGCATGCTCCTCAAGGCGCGGGGCCTGCGGGTCGTGATGCAGAAGCTGGACCCGTACCTGAACGTCGACCCGGGCACGATGAACCCCTTCCAGCACGGCGAGGTGTTCGTCACCAACGACGGCGCCGAGACGGACCTGGACATCGGCCACTACGAGCGCTTCCTCGACCGCGACCTGGACGGCTCGGCGAACGTCACCACCGGCCAGGTGTACTCGACGGTGATCGCCAAGGAGCGGCGCGGCGAGTACCTCGGCGACACCGTGCAGGTCATCCCGCACATCACCAACGAGATCAAGCACCGCATCCGGCGCATGGCGACCGACGAGGTCGACGTCGTCATCACCGAGGTCGGCGGCACGGTCGGCGACATCGAGTCGCTGCCCTTCCTGGAGACGGTCCGCCAGGTCCGCCACGAGGTCGGCCGTGACAACGTCTTCGTCGTCCACATCTCCCTCCTGCCCTACATCGGCCCGTCGGGAGAGTTGAAGACGAAGCCGACCCAGCACTCGGTTGCGGCCCTGCGGAACATCGGTATTCAGCCAGATGCGATCGTGCTGCGCTGCGACCGCGAGGTCCCCACCGCGATCAAGCGCAAGATCTCCCTGATGTGCGACGTCGACGAGGCCGCCGTGGTCGCCTGCCCCGACGCCCGCTCGATCTACGACATCCCCAAGACCGTGCACGGCGAGGGCCTGGACGCCTATGTCGTCCGCAAGCTGGACCTGCCGTTCCGCGATGTGGACTGGCGGACCTGGGACGACCTGCTCGACCGCGTCCACAACCCCGACCACGAGATCACCCTCGCGCTGGTCGGCAAGTACATCGACCTGCCCGACGCCTACCTCTCGGTCACCGAGGCGCTGCGCGCCGGCGGCTTCGCCAACCGCGCCCGCGTCAAGATCAAGTGGGTCACCTCCGACGACTGCAAGACCCCGGCCGGCGCCAAGGCCCAGCTGGAGGACGTCGACGGCATCTGCATCCCGGGCGGCTTCGGCGACCGCGGTGTGCTCGGCAAGGTCGGCGCGATCAAGTACGCCCGCGAGAACAAGATCCCGCTGCTCGGCCTCTGCCTGGGCCTGCAGTGCATCGTGATCGAGGCCGCGCGCAACCTGGCCGGCATCACCGACGCCAACTCCACCGAGTTCGACTCCGCCACCGGCCACCCGGTCATCTCCACCATGGCCGAACAGCTGGACATCGTCGCCGGCGAGGGCGACATGGGCGGCACGATGCGGCTGGGCATGTACCCGGCCAAGCTGGCCGAGGGCTCGATCGTGCGCGAGGTCTACGACGGCAAGGAGTACGTCGAGGAGCGCCACCGGCACCGCTACGAGGTGAACAACGCCTACCGCGCGGAGCTGGAGAAGAAGGCCGGCATCCTGTTCTCCGGCACTTCGCCCGACGGCAAGCTGGTGGAGTACGTGGAGTACCCGCGCGAGACGCACCCTTACCTGGTGGCGACCCAGGCGCACCCCGAGCTGCGCTCCCGCCCCACCCGGCCGCACCCGCTGTTCGCGGGTCTGGTGAAGGCCTCGGTCGAGCGGAAGAATTCCAAGTAGCACACCAGTTGTACGGTGGCCGGGGCGCTCGCATTCAAAAGGTGAGCGCCCCGTTTCACTCGGCGTGTGCGGCGAAAGCGTGCGGAAGGACAGGGATGACGATCAAGGACACCCCCGAGGAGTGGGAGATCCGGGCGACGGAGACCCCCTTCGTGGGCAACAAGACCTCTGTGCGCACGGACGACGTGGTCATGCCCGACGGGCATGTGGCCCGGCGCGACTACCAGGTCCACCCCGGTTCGGTCGCCGTCCTCGCCCTCGACGACGACGGCCGGGTCCTGCTCGTCCGCCAGTACCGCCACCCCGTGCGCCACAAGCTCTGGGAGATCCCGGCCGGTCTGCTCGACGTGCCCGGCGAGAACCCGCTGCACGCCGCTCAGCGCGAGCTCTACGAGGAGGCGCACGTCAAGGCAGAGGACTGGCGTGTGCTGACCGACGTCTACACCACCCCCGGCGGCTGCGACGAGGCCGTGCGCATCTTCCTCGCCCGCGACCTGTCCGAGGCCGAGGGCGACCGCTTCGAGGTGGAGCACGAAGAGGCCGACATGGAGATCGCCCGGGTGCCCCTGGAGGACCTCGTACGAGGCGTCCTCGCGGGCGAGCTGCACAACAACTGCCTTGTCGTGGGCGTCCTTTCGCTGGTCGCCGCGGAGCGGGGCGACGGGCTCGACGCACTGCGCCCCGCCGAGGCCCCCTGGCCCGCTCGTCCCTTCGAGTCCTGAACGCCGCCTCCCCCTCCGTGCCGGTGTGACGATCTGCTGATCCGATCGGGGGATGTGCCCGCCGTGCTCCGCCAGGATCGTTGCAGAGCGTGAACTAGGCTCTGTTGATGCCCGGTACCGGAGTCCCGGCGGGCTTGCGCGTGCGGTGGGACGGGAGTGTGGCCCGTGACGGATCAGACGGTCAACACAGACGGTGTACGGCTGTCGGGGCACGCTGCTGACGAGAGCCGGTTCCTGGGCCGTACAAGGGAGTTGAAGGAACTCCGCGCCGACATCGAGCGCGCGGGCCTGGACACCCTCTCCGGCCGCAAGGCCCCACGCGCGCGCGTACTGCTCATCGCGGGAAGGCCCGGTTCCGGACGCACCGCCCTCGCCGAGGAACTCGTACGGCAGGTTGCGGACCGTTACGACGACGGGGTGCTCCGGGCGCGGCTGAGCGAGCCCGACGGCACGCCCGTCCCCCTCGCGCAGACCGCCCGGGAACTGCTCGCCGCGCTGAAGCTGCCCACCCCCGCCGGAGCCGCCGCGGACGACCTGGCCGAGGCGCTGCGCACCGCCCTCGCCGACCGCCGGGCCCTGGTGCTGCTGGACGACGCGCCGGACGCCGAGCAGGTCGACGCCCTGCTGCCGGACACGCCGGACTGCCTGGTCGTGGCCGTGTCCGGCGGCCCCCTCACCGGTATCTCCGACGTCCGCCCCTGCACCCTCGGCGGCCTCGACACCAAGTCCGCCCTGGAACTGCTCACCCGGTACACCGGCTCGGTCCGCATCACCGTCGACCCCCGTGCCGCCGAGGGCCTGGTCGAGGAGTGCCAGGGCCACCCCGCCGCGCTGACGCTGGCGGGCGGCTGGCTCGCCGCCCGCCCCAAGGCGGCCGTCGCCGACCTGGCCAAGCATCTGCACACGGAGGGTGAGGGCACACCCCTCAGCCGGGTCTTCGGGCTCGTCTACACCTCGCTGCCCGCGCCGTCCGCCCGGATGCTGCGGCTGCTCTCCCTCGCCCCGGCCGGACTGGTCGACCCGCACACCGCGGCCTCGCTCGCCGGCTGCTCGGTCGCCGACGCCCACGCCGCGCTGGACGAGTTCGTCGCCCTCGGTCTGCTGCGCGCCGCGGACTCGCCGTTGCCGCAGTACGAGGTGCCGGGCTGTCTGCACCCCCTGCTCAAGACGCTCACCCAGAGCCAGGACCGCCCCGGCGAGGTGCAGCTGGCCCGCGCCCGCATGCTGGAGCGGACGGTACGGCTGCTGCAGTCCTGCCGGGTGATCACCGAGACGGACAGCCCCGAGGCGCGCGAGAAGCTCCAGGGCATGCCCCGCTCCCTGCGCTTCCCGAGCCCCCGGGCCGCCGAGGAGTGGCTGCGCCTGCGCAGGCCCGCACTGCTGGCCGCGGCCCGGCTGGCCGTCGCGGACGGGGAGCTGGACACCCTCGCCCGCCGTCTGATGTCCCAGCTGGTCAAGGCCATGGTCGCGCACTTCGGCACCCGGGCCGCCGCCCCCGACCTGTACGGCATCCACCGGCTCGTCCTTGATGTGGCCGAGCGGCGGGACCTGCCCCGCGAGAAGGCCGCCGCCCTGCTGAACCTCGGCGACCTGGACGCCCAGACCGGCCGCACGACGGAGGCACTGGCCCGCTACCGGGCCGCGCTGGACGCCGGACGGGAGGCGAACGACCCGTATGCGAGCGGCCGCGCAATGGAATCCGTAGGCGGTGCCCACCTGGAGCTCGGGGACTACGACCGGGCCGCCGACTGGTTCGGCCGCGCCCTCGCCGAGCGCCTGGCCCGGGGCGAGCGTGCGGCCGCCGCCCGGCTCTACGGCCGTATCGCCGCGGCCCACACCTATGCCGGCCGCTACGGCGAGGCCCAGCGCGGCTGGCGCGCCGCGATCGCCCGGCACCGCAAGAACGGCGACATCGCCTCCCACGCACGGGCGTTGAGCGAACTCGCGCGGGTCCAGGAGTACGCGGGACGGCCCGAGGAATCGCTGCGCACCTGCCACGAGGCGGTGGAGTGGGCCCGGCGTGCCGAGGACGTACGGCTGCAGGCGGCGCTGCAGCTGCGGCTCGCCGACACGCTGGAACGCCTGGGCGATCCCGCATCCGCTCAGCTGCACCGGGGCACGGCCGAGCGGCTGCTGGGACAGGAGCGCGAAGGCGGTGAGCAGGAGCCGAAACCCCTTGATCCCTTGAAACAGGACGATGACACCTGCGAAATCCGTAGTACATCCGATGAAGATTGATGCAATGAAAGGCTAGACAGAGAGAACGCCTTCATTAGACTGGCTCTGCCGCACCTTCTCCTGCGGTGTCTCCCGGTGTGCTCATGCATGCCTGGGTATGTGTTGTATTGCCCCACATCCACTGAGCCAAGGACCGTGATCGACGTGAAGGTCGGCATCCCCCGCGAGGTCAAGAACAACGAGTTCCGGGTGGCCATCACCCCCGCCGGTGTGCACGAGCTCGTGCGCCACGGCCACCAGGTCGTCATCGAGCACGACGCCGGTGTCGGATCGTCGATCCCGGACAGCGAGTACGTGGCCGCCGGAGCGCAGATCCTGCCGACCGCCGACGAGGTGTGGGCCACCGCCGACCTGCTGCTGAAGGTCAAGGAGCCCGTCGCCGAGGAGTACCACCGCCTGCGCAAGGACCAGACGCTCTTCACCTACCTGCACCTGGCCGCCTCCAAGGAGTGCACCGACGCGCTCATCGAGTCAGGCACCACGGCGATCGCGTACGAGACGGTCGAGCTGCCGGGCCGCGCGCTGCCGCTGCTCGCCCCCATGTCCGAGGTCGCGGGCCGGCTGGCCCCGCAGGTCGGCGCCTACCACCTGATGCGCTCGGCCGGCGGCCGTGGCGTGCTCCCCGGCGGCGTCCCCGGCACCCAGCCCGCGAAGGCCGTCGTCATCGGCGGTGGCGTCTCCGGCTGGAACGCGACGCAGATCGCGGTCGGCCTGGGCTTCCATGTCACGCTGCTCGACCGCGACATCAACAAGCTGCGCGAGGCGGACAAGGTCTTCGGCACCAAGGTGCGGGCGATCATGTCCAACTCCTTCGAGCTGGAGAAGGCCGTCCTGGACGCCGACCTCGTCGTCGGCGCGGTCCTCATCCCCGGCGCCAAGGCCCCCAAGCTGGTCACCAACGAGCTCGTCTCGCGCATGAAGCCCGGCAGTGTCCTTGTCGACATCGCGATCGACCAGGGCGGCTGCTTCGAGGACTCCCGCCCGACCACGCACGCCGAGCCGACCTTCCAGGTGCACAACTCGGTCTTCTACTGCGTCGCCAACATGCCGGGCGCGGTGCCCAACACCTCCACCTACGCGCTCACCAACGCGACGCTGCCCTACATCGTCGAACTCGCCGACCACGGCTGGGTGGAGGCGCTGCGCCGTGATCCGGCGCTCGCCAAGGGGCTCAACACCCATGACGGCAAGGTCGTTTACCGCGAGGTCGCAGAGGCGCACGGACTGGAGCACGTGGAGCTCGAGAGCCTGCTCGGCTGACCTGCCCGGCGGGCGGAGAGTCGTCGAGCCGGTAAGTCACCATTCGGCGGACTGCTAAGTCACCATTGGGTAAAAGGCGATACGTCAACACAGGTCGTCAACAGCGCACATCCGGCCGGACCTTGCCCGACAAGGTCCGGCCGGATGTGTGTATGGTCACTTTGCGGCTCTAGGTCAACTCGCCTCGAACGTAACCCTTCGACCGATTCGCACACCCGCGAAACCTGCCGTGCGACGGCCGTACGCCCTTGACAGAGGGATGTTTCATTGTCGACACATCGAGCCCGGTGCGGCGGATTGTGTTGCTGAGGACGCCCGACACGCCATAGAGTCGCCAACCGTCGGCATGGTGCCACGCTGACCTGTCTAGAAGTTTCCTGGTCCCCAAGGAGGTAAGACGACTTGTGAATGAGTCGACATTTTCTCCCGGGGGTGGTCAACCAGGAGCGCCTGTACGGGACCAGGGTCCCGCGGGGTTCGAGGCTGTCGGCTCCGTAGCTGTGCGCACCTTCGCAGCCCACCAGAGCCCGGGTCCGCAGGTGACCCGGACTGCACACCAGAGCATGGATGGCCATCACGTGAACGCCATGGCCGGCGACGGAAGTGGCGCGCCCCACAACCACTTCGCCGACTACGACGAACTGCCCGAAGGGCACTTCTACGACCCCGACGCGGAGTACGAGCCCGACCCGGAGTACGCGGCCACGCTCGCGCCCGACGCTGCCCGGCAGCGCCGTGAGCGCATCGGCCCGACCGGGCGTCCGCTGCCGTACTTCCCCATCCCGGGCCCGCTGACCGACCACGGGCCCGCGAAGATCATCGCGATGTGCAACCAGAAGGGCGGCGTCGGCAAGACGACGTCGACCATCAACCTGGGTGCCGCGCTCGCGGAGTACGGACGCCGCGTGCTGCTCGTGGACTTCGACCCGCAGGGCGCGCTGTCGGTGGGCCTCGGCGTCAATCCGATGGAGCTCGACCTCACCGTCTACAACCTGCTCATGGAGCGGGGGATGGCGGCCGACGAGGTGCTCCTGAAGACGGCGGTCCCGAACATGGACCTGCTGCCCAGCAACATCGACCTGTCCGCCGCCGAGGTGCAGCTGGTCTCGGAGGTCGCGCGCGAGTCCACGCTCCAGCGGGCCCTGAAGCCGCTGATGGCCGACTACGACTACATCGTGATCGACTGTCAGCCCTCGCTCGGTCTGCTGACCGTGAACGCGCTGACGGCCGCGCACAAGGTGATCGTGCCGCTGGAGTGCGAGTTCTTCGCGCTGCGCGGTGTCGCGCTGCTGACGGAGACGATCGAGAAGGTCCAGGAGCGGCTCAACCCGGAGCTGGAGCTCGACGGGATCCTGGCCACGATGTACGACTCGCGTACGGTCCACAGCCGCGAGGTGCTGGCCCGTGTGGTCGAGGCCTTCGACGATCACGTCTACCACACCGTCATCGGACGCACGGTCCGCTTCCCGGAGACCACGGTCGCCGGTGAGCCGATCACCACGTACGCCTCCAACTCCGTCGGCGCCGCCGCCTACCGTCAGCTCGCCAGGGAGGTGCTCGCCCGGTGTCACGCCGAGTGAGTCTGCCGGGGGCCGACGAACTCTTCCGTACGACAGGGGGAATGGCGCTCCAGCCGTCCACTCCGCGGCGGGGGGCCAACGGTGAAGCCCGTGTGCCCGCGCCCGCGGGGGAGAGCGACCCGGCCGCGGCCGGGTCGCCCGAGGACGCGCCGCAGTCGGTGCCCGCGCAGGGCGGCGACGGCGAGGGCCCGGAGCACGTGGCGGCGGAGCCGGAGCCGGCAGACGCCGGTGAGTCCCGCAGCCGTGCCGCGGGCCAGGAGCGCTCCGGGCGACGTCAGGGCGCGCAGGAAGGTTCTGCCGCCGCCGGCGCCCAGCCCCGCAAGCGCGGCCGCTCGTCGGCCTCGCGCCGGCCCAGTGGCCGCGAGCGGCACGACGAGAAGATCACCGTGTACGTCTCCGCCGAGGAGCTCATGGACCTGGAGCACGCACGCCTGGTGCTCCGCGGTGAGCACGGCCTCGCGGTCGACCGCGGGCGGATCGTCCGCGAGGCGGTCGCCGTGGTGCTGGCCGACCTCGAGTCCCGCGGGGACGCGAGCATCCTCGTACGCCGACTGCGCGGGCGGTAGCGGTAGCCTGCGGGGGCCATGACCTCGAACGACGTTCCCGCCCCCGACGCCGGCGCCTCCGGCGGTCGTCGGCGTGCACTGGGGCGGGGCCCCGGCGCTCCACGGGTCGAGCCGGTGGCTCCTCCCGGGGACCCGGCCCCTGCGGAGACGACCTCCGAGGCTGCCGCCCCCGAACCGGATCCGAGCCCGGAGGCCGTGTCCGAACGCCCGCATCTCGTGGCTCCGGTGCCGGTCGCCGGGCACGGGTCCGTGGGCGCTGAGCCGGTTGCGGAGCCGGGCGCCGTGGCGCCGGAGGCGGCGCTTTCTGCGGAGGCCGTGGCCCCGGAGGTGGTCCGAGAGTCGGAGGCCCTGATTCCGGGGTCGGGTTCCGGGCCGCAGGCGGTAGATGCCGCCGGGCGGCGGTCCGTGGGCCTCGAGCCGGGTCCAGCGCCGGGCGCCGTGGGGCCGGAGGCGGTCGCTGCGCGTTCGACGGAGGCTGCGACTCCGGAGGTGGTGCGCGAGTCGGAGGCCGTGATTGGGGGGTCGGGTTCCGGGCCTTGGACGGAGGCTGCGACTCCGGAGGTGGTGCGCGAGCCGGGAGTCTTGGTTCCGGGGGCGGGATCCGAGTCTCGGACGGAAGTCGTGGCGCCCGGGCCTCTGGACGGGGTCGGTGGTGCGTCCCAGGAAGTGGGGGTGGGGGCGGAAGCCGTTCCCGGTGAGGCCGACGGGGACGGTGTCTTCAAGGTTCGGCTCTCCAACTTCGAGGGGCCCTTCGATCTGCTGCTTCAGCTGATCTCCAAGCACAAGCTGGACGTCACCGAGGTTGCGCTGTCCAAGGTGACCGACGAGTTCATGGCGCACATCCGGGCGATGGGGCCGGACTGGGATCTGGACCAGACGACCGAGTTTCTCGTGGTCGCGGCCACCCTGCTCGACCTCAAGGCCGCCCGGCTGCTGCCCTCCGCCGAGGTCGAGGACGAGGCCGACCTCGCGCTCCTGGAGGCGCGTGACCTGCTGTTCGCGCGGCTGCTGCAGTACCGCGCCTACAAACAGATCGCCGACATCTTCAACCGGCGGCTGGAGGAGGAGGCCCGGCGTTATCCCCGTACCGTCGGACTTGAGCCCCATCACGCCGAGCTGCTGCCCGAGGTCGTCATCAGCATCGGGGCGGAGGGGTTCGCGAAGCTGGCCGTCAAAGCGATGCAGCCGAAGCCGAAGCCCCAGGTGTACGTCGACCACATCCACGCCCCGCTGGTCAGCGTGCAGGAGCAGGCCGGCATCGTGGTCGCGCGGCTCAAGGAGCTCGGCGAGGCCAGCTTCCGGGCGCTGGTCGAGGACACCGACGACACCCTCACCGTCGTCGCGCGATTCCTCGCCCTGCTGGAGCTCTACCGGGAGAAGGCCGTGGCCCTCGACCAGGAGACGGCGCTCGGCGAGCTGATCGTGCGCTGGACCGGCGGCGAGGGCGAGGCCCAGCCGATGGTGACCGACGAATTCGACCGACCGCCCGAGCCACCCAAGGAGGACAAGGCGTGAGCGAGGACACCACCGGCCTCCCGGCAGGGCCCCGCACCGTCGCCGACCTCGACCTCAAGCCCGCCCTGGAGGCCGTCCTCATGGTCGTGGACGAGCCCGCGACCGAGGAACACCTCGCGAAGATCCTCCAGCGGCCGAAGCGGCAGGTCGGGGACGCACTGCGGGAGCTGGCCGACGAATACGCCGTGCAGGGCCGCGGATTCGAGTTGCGGCTGATCGCCGGCGGCTGGCGTTTCTACAGCCGGCCCGAGTACGCGGCGGCCGTCGAGGGCTTCGTCCTGGACGGCCAGCAGGCCCGGCTCACCCAGGCCGCCCTGGAGACCCTCGCCGTCGTCGCCTACCGCCAGCCGGTCAGCCGCAGCCGCGTCTCGGCCGTACGAGGAGTCAACTGCGACGGGGTCATGCGCACCCTGCTCCAGCGGGGTCTGGTCCAGGAGGCGGGCACGGAACCCGAAACAGGTGCGATCCTGTACACGACGACGAACTACTTCCTGGAGCGGATGGGCCTGCGCGGTCTGGACGAGCTCCCGGAGCTCGCGCCCTTCCTCCCGGAGGCGGAGGCGATCGAGGCCGAGACACTGGAAGGGGTTCCGTCGTTCGATCCGGACGCTCCGGATTCCGAGGACGCAGACGACAAGACGGAACTTTGATGCGAAGCAGCAGCGGCAGGAACAGCAGCGGAAACAACGGCGGGAGCCGTGGTGGCAACAGCGGCGGCCGCGGCGGGAGCAGCGGTGGCCGCGGTAATTTCCGCGGCGCCGGTAACAACCGCGACGACAAGCAGGGCGGCCGGCCGAAGAAGCCCCGCCCGGAGGAGCGGCGCTACGACGTGGGCCCCGGCGCCACCCAGGACGGCCCGAAGTCGGGGCGCGGCGCCTCGGCGCGCGGCGGCGCCAAGGGCGGCCCCAGGCAGGGCCAGGGCACGGGTCGGGGCCGTACGGCTCCGGCGAGCTCCCGTGAGTACGACGCCCGGGCCGAGGAGCGCAACCGCGAGCGGTACGCGGGCAAGAAGGACATCAAGTTGCCCAAGACCTTCCCGGGCGCCGAGCAGGAGGGCGAGCGGCTGCAGAAGGTGCTCGCGCGCGCGGGCTACGGCTCCCGGCGTGCCTGCGAGGAGCTGATCGAGCAGGCCCGCGTCGAGGTCAACGGCGAGATCGTCCTGGAGCAGGGCAAGCGCGTCGACCCGGAGAAGGACGAGGTCAAGGTCGACGGCCTGACCGTCGCCACGCAGTCGTATCAGTTCTTCTCGCTCAACAAGCCCGCCGGTGTCGTCTCGACGATGGAGGACCCCGAGGGCCGGCAGTGCCTCGGCGACTACGTCACCAACCGCGAGACCCGGCTCTTCCACGTGGGGCGGCTCGACACCGAGACCGAGGGCGTCATCCTGCTCACCAACCACGGTGAGCTGGCGCACCGTCTGACCCACCCCAAGTACGGCGTGAAGAAGACCTACCTCGCCGCGATCGTCGGCCCGATCCCGCGCGACCTGGGCAAGAAGCTCAAGGACGGCATCCAGCTGGAGGACGGGTACGCGCGCGCGGACCACTTCCGGGTGGTCGAGCAGACCGGCAAGAACTACCTGGTCGAGGTGACCCTGCACGAGGGCCGCAAGCACATCGTGCGCCGCATGCTGGCGGAGGCCGGCTTCCCGGTCGAGAAGCTGGTGCGCACCTCCTTCGGTCCGATCACCCTGGGCGACCAGAAGTCGGGCTGGCTGCGGAGGCTGTCGAACACCGAGGTCGGCATGCTGATGCAGGAAGTCGACCTCTGACGGTCATGTGCAACGGCCGGTTCCGGATTCTCTCCGGGACCGGCCGATTCGTTTTCGGTCCCCCGCCGGTCTGTACACGTGACCGGCGAGAGGAATGGCCATGCCTGCTACGACGACGGACCGCGACGAGTTCGTCCGGCTGACGGACCCGTACCGGCGGGAGCTGCTCGCGCACTGCTACCGGATGCTGGGCTCGGTCGACGAGGCCGAGGACCTGGTGCAGGAGACGTATCTGCGGGCCTGGCGGTCCTACGAGGGCTACGAGGGCCGCGCGTCCCTGCGGACCTGGCTGCACCGCATCGCCACCAACACGTGCCTGACGGCCCTGGAGAGCCGCGCGAGGCGTCCCCTGCCCGCGGGGCTCGGGGAGCCGTCACAGGCGCCTGAGGAGCCGCTGAGGACCCCTGCGACGGATGTTCCGTGGCTCCAGCCGCTGCCCGACTCTCTCGTCGACCCGGCGACCGTCGTGGCCGCCCGCGGCAGCCTGCGGCTCGCGCTGGTCGCCGCGCTGCAGAATCTTCCCGCCCGGCAGCGGGCCGTGCTCATCCTGCGGGACGTACTGGCCTGGCGGGCGTCCGAGGTCGCCTCGCTGCTCGGGACCTCGACGGCCGCCGTCAAGAGCAGCCTCCAACGCGCGCGTGCACGGCTCGACGAGGTCGCCCCCGACGAGGACCTCGTCGTCGAGCCCGAGGGCTCGGCGGACCGCGAGGTGCTCGACCGGTACATGGCCGCCTTCGAACGCGCCGACATGGACGCGCTCCTCGACCTCCTCCAGGACGGCGTCGAGCTGGAGATGCCGCCCAACCTGGAGTGGTTCCACGGCAAGAAGGACGTGCTGCTGTTCCTGCGGGCCAGGGGCCATGGAGCGGACCGCTACCGGATGCTGCCCACGCGTGCGAACGGGCAGCCGGCCGTCGTCATGTACGTGCGCGGGGTGGACGGCGTGCTGCGGGCGCACTCGGTGCAGGTGCTCACCGTGGCGGGCGGCACGCTGGCCCGCATCACGGCCTTCATCGACCTCGCGCAGGTCGACCGCTTCGGGTTCCCCAGGGTGCTGTCATGAACTGCGGTGAGCTGCTGGAGCGTTCGCTCGCCTACGCGCTGGGGAGTGTCGCCGGGGTCGGGTCCGGGAGTCTGGAGCGCGGCACCCCGTGTGCCGAGTGGGACCTGGGGGAGCTGCTGGGGCATCTCGACGACTCGCTGGACGCCCTGCACGAGGGGCTGACGGGAGGGCGGATCGGGCTGACGCCGATGCGCCCCGGGGGAGACCTCGCCTGCGCCTTCCGCACGCGCGCGTGTGCCCTGCTCGGCGCCTGGGCGGCCGGGCCGGAGGGACGGGTGCTGGTGGGCGAAGTGCCGCTGGACGTACGGGTGATGGCCGCCGCGGGAGCGGTGGAGATCGCCGTGCACGGATGGGACGTGGCGCAGGCCTGCGGGCGGCCCCGGCCCATACCGGGCCCGCTGGCGGCCGAGCTGCTGGCGGTGGCGCGGTGCGTGGTCGCGGCCGGGGACCGGGGCGTGCGCTTCGGCGCGCCCGTGGCCGTACCGCTGGAGGCAGGGCCCGAGGCGCGTCTGCTGGCCTTTCTGGGGCGGTGCGATTCCTTTCCGGAGTGAGGGTGGTCTGCCTTCCGTGAGCGACCTCAAGAGCTCATGGAAGGAACCCCCGTCATGACCGACACACTGAGTGTCTCCGTACGCAAACCACCCGCAGGACAGGCCCCGCACCGACCCGTGTGGACCGTCCTTCTCGCCGGGCTCGGCGCGCTGCTGTGCTCCCTGGACGTCGTGGTCGTCGCGACCGCGCTGCCCGCCCTGCGGGCCGACTTCGGGGCGAGCCTGTCCGACCTGGAGTGGACGATCAACGCCTACAACCTGGTCTTCGCCTGTCTGACCCTGACCGGAGCCGCGCTCGGCGACCGGTTCGGGCGGCGGCGGATGTACCTCGCCGGGCTCGCCGTCTTCACCCTGGGCTCGGCCGCCTCCGCGCTGGCGGGCGGCCCGGGCCAGCTCATCGGCGCGCGCGTGGTGCAGGGTGCCGGTGCCGCCGTACTGCTTCCCCTCACCCTGACCCTGATCAGCGAGGCGTTCCCGGCCGAGAAGCGCGGCGTCGCCATCGGCGTGTGGGGCGGGGTGACCGGGCTCGGGGTGGCCGCCGGACCCGTGCTCGGCGGGGCCGTCACCGAGGGTCTGTCCTGGCAGTGGATCTTCTGGCTGAATGTGCCCATCGGCCTTGCGATGCTGCCCTTCGCCGCGACCAGGCTCCGCGAGAGCTACGGAACGCGGCCCCAGCTCGACCTCGTGGGACTGGTGCTGGCGGCCGTCGGGGTGACGGGGCTGGCCTGGGCGCCGGTCCGCGCGCCGCAGGCGGGCTGGGGGAGCGCCGAGGTGCTGACCGCGCTGGCCGCCGGGATCGTGTTCGTGGCAGCGTTCCTCCTCTGGGAGCGCAGGGGAGCGCGCTACCCGATGCTGCCGCTCGCGCACTTCCGCAACCGCGGCTTCTCCGTCGCCAACGCGGCCGCCTTCCTGGTCTTCGGGTCCCTGCTGGGCGCCCTCTTCATGATCACGCAGCTCTTCCAGACCGGGCTCGGCTACTCCCCGCTCCAGGCGGGCGTGCGCATCCTCGTCTGGAACGCGATGCCGCTGCTGGTCGCCCCGGTCGCGGGCGCCCTCGCGGACCGCTTCGGCACCCGGCCCTTCATGTTCGGCGGCCTCGCCCTGCAGGCGCTGGGCCTCGCGCTGCTGGCCTGGCAGGTCGAACCCGGCGTCCACTACGGGCAGTTGGTCCTCCCGCTGATCATCGCGGGCATCGGTATCTCCATGGTCTTCCCCAGCGTCGCCAACGCCGTGACCTCCGCCGTCCCCCTCGGCGACGCGGGCGTCGCGGCCGGCGTCAACAACGCCCTGCGGGAACTGGGCGGCGTCTTCGGCATCGCCGTCGCCGCCCTGGTCTTCACGCAGTACGGCGGCTACGGCTCACCGTCGTCCTTCCTGGACGGCTGCGCACCGGCCCTGTGGGTGTCGGCCGGCGCGGCCGGAGCGGGGGCGGTGGTGGCGGCGTTCGCACCGTCACACACGCGGGTGTGAGCCCACTCCGCGCCGCCGAGCAGCCCCATCATGGTCTCGGCGGCGCGGACCGCGGCGGCACCGCAGCAGTTGTTGAAGAGCACGTGGAGCTGCTCCGTCCGTCCGGCCAGTGACCGCAACCGGGGCAGCCAGTCGATGAGTTCGTCCTCCGCGTAGTCGTACCGGAACCGGTCCTCCTTGCTCCCCGACCCCCAGGCCGCGCTCCGCCCGTGGAACCGGACGACGGACAGCCGTGGCGCGGCGACCGGTGTGACGGGCGGGATCGACAAGGGAAGCGACTGCGTCATGTCCACCGCCACGGCGGTCATGTCGTACCGGGTCAGTAACGCGCGCGTGGCCTCCGCCCACTCCGGCCGCCACCATCCGGGATGCCGGAACTCCACGGAGACCGGCCACCCTTCGGTCCGCTCGGCGCACTCCCGCAGGAACTCACCGCCCCGCTTTCCGGGGCGGAACCACGGCGGCATCTGGAACAACACGCTGCCGAGCCGCCCGGCCGCCCGCAGCGGCTCGATCCCCTGCGTGAAGCGCGCCCACACCTGGTCGAGCACCTTCGGATCCCGGTGGTCGGCCCGAAGCCCGTCCGGCATCACCGCGTCCCGCGTCGGGTGCCCGGTGAGCAGTGAGAACGCCTTCACGTCGAAGACGAAGCCGTCCGGCGTCCGTTCGGTCCACAGGAGGCTGTTGCGGGCGCTCGGCAGTGCGTAGTACGCCGAGTCGACCTCGACGACCGGGAAGCGTTCGGCGTAGTGCCTCAGCCGCCCCTCCGCGTCCTTGCTCCCTGCCGGATACCAGCCGCTGCCGACCAGTGCCCGGTCCGTCCACGAGCACGTGCCCACGAGGATCTCGCCCATGCGGTGCCGGTTACCCCTCTCGGGGGCGCGGAAGCACCCGAGTTGTGGAAGCGCTCGGGGTTGTGGAAGCACCCACCCCGTGTTTATAGTCGACATGACCATTAAAGATCCGAGGGGTGGAGGTCCGGTGCCATGGAGTACGACAAGTACGCCTACGAACCCTTCGCCGTCACCGTCGACCTCGCCGTCCTGACGATCCGTGACGGCGCCCTGCACGTCCTCCTCGTGGAGCGCGGCCAGGACCCCTACGCCGGTCACTGGGCACTGCCCGGCGGCTTCGTGGAGCCACGGGAGTCGGCGGAGACGGCCGCCCGGCGCGAACTCGCCGAGGAGACCGGCCTCGCGGACGTCACCGGGCTGCATCTGGAGCAGCTGCGGACCTACAGCGAACCCGACCGCGACCCCCGGATGCGGGTCGTGTCCGTCGCCTTCACCGCGCTGCTGCCCGACGCCCCCGAACCGCGGGCCGGCAGCGACGCGGCGCGGGCGAGCTGGCTGCCGTACGACTCGGCCCGGCCGCTCGCCTTCGACCACGACACCATCCTGGCCGACGCCCACGAACGGGTCGGCGCCAAGCTGGAGTACACCTGTCTCGCCACCGCCTTCTGCCCGCCCGAGTTCACGCTCGGCGAGCTCCAGCACGTCTACGAGACGGTCTGGGGCACGGCTCTCGACCGGCCCAACTTCCGCCGCAAGGTGCTCGCCACGCCCGGCTTCGTCGAGGCCGTGCCGGGCGCCGCCCGCCTCACCGGCGGCCGGGGCAAACCCGCCGCGCTCTATCGGGCGGGCCCGGCCACCGCGCTGCACCCGCCCCTCCTCCGACCGTCCCGGGAAGGACGCCCCGCATGACCGCGACCCTCGTCGACAAGCAAGCAGCCACCGGCGCGTTGACCGGCCTCGCGCTCGGGGACGCCCTCGGCTTCCCGACCGAGTTCAACGACGTGCCGTCGATCCTCGCCAAGTGCGGGCCGTGGCGGCAGATGCGGCTGCCCACGCCCGCGATCGTCACCGACGACACACAGATGACGCTGGCGGTGGGCCGCGGCCTGCGCACGGCCATGGATCGCGGTGTGCTCGCCCCCAAGCGGCTGGAGCGGCCGCTGCGCGAGGAGTTCGTCGACTGGTACCAGTCCCCGGAGAACAACCGGGCACCGGGGAACACCTGCCTGCGGGCGTGCAGCCTGCTGAAGGACGAGAGCCGCGCCTGGCAGGACGCCAGCCAGATCGGATCCAAGGGCTGCGGTGCCAACATGCGGGTCGCGCCCGTCGGGCTCGTCCCCGGCCTGAGCGACGAACAGCGCGCGGGCGCCGCCCAGTTGCAGTCCGCCCTGACCCACGGACATCCGACGGCGCTCGCCGCCTCCGACCTCACCGCCCGCGCGGTACGGCTGCTCGCACAGGGCGCCGAGCCGACCGGCCTCGTCGGCCTGCTGCGCTCGTACGCCCTGGAGAACCGCAGCCGCTACCACCACACCTGGCTCGGCGACCTGTGGACGCGCAGTCAGGACCCGAGCCCCGAGCACTTCATCGCCCGCGGCTGGGACGAGTGCCTGGAGATCCTCGGCCGCCTCCAGGACGCCGTACGCACGGCCTCGACGGAGACCGACCCGTGCCTGGCCACCGGGGCGGGCTGGATCGCCGAAGAGGCCCTGGCGACGGGTCTGCTGTGCTTCCTGCTCTTCGCCGACGAACCGGTGACGGCTCTCCGGCGGGCCGCCTGCACCTCCGGCGACTCGGACTCCATCGCGTGCCTGACGGGTGCCTTCGCGGGCGCGCACCTCGGCGCCGACGCCTGGCCCACCGAATGGGCCGACCGCATCGAATACCGCACCGACCTGCTGACGCTCGGGGCCCTCTGGGACGCTTGAGTCATGATCGACGCCTTGGACCTCGACCTGACGCCGGTGGTCGCCGAACAGCCCGACCCGGTGGTGTTCGCGACCGTCTCCGGCGCCCACCTCTACGGCTTCCCCTCCCGCGACTCGGACGTGGACCTGCGGGGCGTGCACCTGCTGCCGACCGCGGATCTGCTGGGGTTGCGGGAGCCGGAGGAGACCCGGTCCCGGATGTGGGACCGCGACGGCGTCGAGCTGGACCTGGTCACGCACGACCTGCGCAAGTTCGTACGGCTGATGCTGCGCCGCAACGGCTATGTGCTGGAGCAGCTGCTGTCGCCCCTGGTCGTCCACAGCACGGACGCGCATCAGGAACTGGCCGCGCTCGCGCCTGGTGTCCTGACCAGCCATCACGCCCATCACTACCGCGGATTCGCGAACACCCAGTGGCGGCTGTTCGAGAAGACCGGTGAGCTCAAGCCGCTGCTCTACACCTTCCGGGTCCTGCTCACCGGGATCCACCTGATGCGCAGCGGCGAGGTGCAGGCCCATCTGCCCACGCTGCTGGGCGAGGTGGACGCCCCCGCCTACCTGACGGAGCTGATCGCGGCGAAGGCGGAGCGGGAGCACGGGGGTGCCGATGTCGACCACGCGCGCGTGCGGGCCGACGTCGAGCGGCTGCACGGCGTGCTGGACGCGGCGCGGGAGACGTCGGCGCTACCCGACGCCCCGACCGTGCACGACGCCCTGCACGACTTCGTCGTACGCATCCGGCTGGAGCGCTGAGGCGCGGCGGACGCGGAGGAGGAAGGCCTCCACGCGGGGCCGGTCCGGCTCCTCGGGGAGGGGGCTGCGGCGGGCTGCCTCGTCGGCCTCCGCGGCCAGGCGGTTCATCCAGGACTCGACCTCCCGCCAAGGGACCTCGCCGCGTTTCACGGCCAGGAGGGGCTCGCGCTGCTCGCCCACGTCGAGGGCGAGGGCGCCCGTGCGCAGCAGATCGCGGGAGCTCATCAGGAGGCGGAGCAGATGCATGGCGTGCTTCCAGCGCGGGGCGCCGTGCGTGCGGACGTCCGCCTCCAGCTTCTTGCGCTGGCCCAGGGCGTAGCGCGTGAACGTCCCGTGCGCCCGGCGGGAGAGAAACGCGCCGCGCAGCGCGAGGAGTTCGCGCCCGGTGTCGTCGGCGTACTCCACGAGCGGGGAGTGCAGGCACTCCAGGATGTTCGGGTTGGCGCGCAGGGCCAGCTCGCAGAAGCGCTCCAGCTCCCAGCCGAACTGCTCCTCGGCCGGACCCTCGACATGCGTCGGCGGCTTCTCGAAGCGCCAGAACAACGGGGTGGGGGCCACGAACACACCCCGGCGGTCGGTGTCGCTGCCGTCCGTCGCCAGACCGAAGGCGCGCGAACCCATGACACAGGCGTAGATCGTGTGGTCGCGCACCAGGGTCTCGGGAAGCATGTCCCGGAGCGTACGCGGCGTCTCACGCCAGGCGGATCGAATTTCCCTCCACCTTGATCTGCTCCGCGGGCAGCGGCTTCGGCGCCGGGCCGCCGGCCACCGAGCCGTCGGTGATGCGGAACTCGCTCTTGTGGCACGGGCAGTGGATGATGCCGTCCGCGATGCTGCCCACGGTGCAGCCCTGGTGCGTGCAGATCGCCGAGAAGGCCTTGAACTCGTCCTTCTTCGGCTGGGTGACCACGACCTTCTCGTCCTTGAAGATCTTGCCGCCGCCGACCGGGATCTCGGAGGTCTTCGCCAGTTCCTGCCCGCCGGAGGCGTTCGCGGAGGACCCGGAGTCGCTGTTGTCGCCGTACTTGCTGCAGCCCGCGGCGAGCGTCGCCGCGCCCGTCGCGAGGAGAACCGTGCGCCGCGTCGAGCGGTGGGTCATGTCGTCACTCCGAACGTGCGGAAGAACCAGAGGGCGGACGTCAGCCAGATGAGCGTGAGAACGGTGAAGACCAGCCCGCCGACGACCGGCAGCAGCCAGCCGGGGAGCCGCTGTGAGCGAAGCAGCAGCATCTTGGCACTGAAGGCACCGAAGAAGAAGCAGCCCAGGGCGGAGTGCCACATCACGCGCGTCTCGTAGGTCTGGTAGCCCAGCGCGTACAGGCAGTGCACGGCGACCGGGACCGCCACCAGGAACGCGATCCGGCCCGACCAGCGGTGCAGCGCCGACGCCCAGCGCGGCCCCGGCAGCCTGCCGTACACCATGAACGCGCTGACCAGCTGGACGAGCGCGAAGAAGAACGCGGTCGACGCCAGCCACGACTTCACCGCGCCCGTGCTGCTGAACCCGGCCAGGTTGAAGGCCGTGCCGGCGGGGTCGTGGACCTTGCCGTACGCCCCGAGCCCGACGGCCACCGCGGCGGCCACCAGGGCCGGGATCAGATAGCGGGCGGGGCTCGGTGCGCGGTGGGCCGGTGGCTGGGGCGGGAAGCTCTGGGTGGCGGCGTTCGGGTCGACGGACATGTCGGCTCCCTGGGGCAGGAGGAGAAGGTCAGGGCGTTACGGGGTGTGCCGTGAGCTGCTGGCCGTCGACCGTCGTCGCGCCCGTCTCCGGGTCGATGGTGGGCGCCGCCGAGGGCTCTCCGTCGCGGGTGACGATGCCGACCTGCTTGCCGCCGGGCAGGACGATCCAGCCGCCGACGATCCTGGCGCCGGCCACCTGGCTGTTCGCCCGGTAGATCCCGGACGGCTTCTTCGCCTTGTCGATGGTGAAGGTGTAGTGGCCGCCTCCGAGGTCCGCGGTGCCGCGGAGCTGCCTGCTCCCCTTGAGCGCGCCGTTCAGCTTCGCGCCGTGGTCGCCGGTCAGGCTCAGGCTGCCGTCCGCCTTCACCTCGCCCTTCAGCCACGACTCGATGTTGTGGCCGTCGCAGAAATACGCGATCGCCTTGCCGCCGCGCAGCGAGACGGCGACCGCCGACGAGTCGTCGTCCGTACGGCCGGTGTAGACGCCGCTCGGCGCCGCCGTACGCGACGGGGAGGGGGCGGCCGACGGGCTCGTCGTGGAAGGCGTCGGCGGCGCCGAAACGGCCGGCGAGTTCTCCTTGTACGGGTTCGACGTGGTCTTCGTCCCCGAAGTCGCGTTGAGCGTGAGCATGAACACGCCGAGCAGCAGTCCCGCGAGCAGAGTCAGCAGCGGTCCAGGACGCTTCATTACGGGCCTCCCCCGAGGCGGGTTTCCTGCCATCAGAGCGGACGGGCGGGCCCGGCGTAAAGAGGCGCACGGGGCGCGCTCCGACCAAGTAGCGGAATAGAGACATTCAGGTGACATTGTCGTAGATCGTCGGGTTGTCTCAGCGGGCGGGCGCCGAGGGTCCGCGCGGCGGGTGCTGACTAGGCTGGGTTGTACAAAGAGCCGAGGTGTACAGCAGCGAGGAGCAGAGCCGTGGCGGTACGAGCGGTCCGGGGAGCCGTCCAACTGGAACGGGACGAGGCCGGGCACATGGACGAGCAGGTCGGGGCCCTGCTCACCGCCATTCTCGAGCGGAACGCCCTGAGCGCCGACGACCTGATCAGCATCTGGTTCACGGCCACGCCCGACCTGCACAGCGACTTCCCGGCGGCCGCCGCACGCAAGCTGGGCATCGTCGACGTGCCGCTGATCTGCGCCCAGGAGCTGGACATCGAGGGCGCCATGCCGCGCGTCGTGCGCGTCCTGGCGCACATCGAGTCGGACCGCCCCCGCGCCGACATCGCCCATGTCTACCTCGGCGCCGCGGCCGCCCTGCGCAAGGACATCGCCCAGTGAGGACCGCGCTCGTCATCGGCACCGGACTCATCGGTACGTCCGCCGCGATCGCCCTGTCCCAGCGGGGCGTCGTCGTCCACCTCGCCGACCACGATCCCGAGCAGGCCCGTACGGCCGCCGCGCTCGGCGCCGGCACCGACGAGGCCCCCGACGGACCGGTCGACCTCGCCATCATCGCCGCGCCGCCCGCCCATGTGGCCGGGGTGCTGGCCGACGCCATGCGCCGGGGCGCGGCCCGCGGCTACCTCGACGTGGCCAGCGTCAAGGGCGGACCGCGCCGCGAGCTGGAGGCGCTGGGCCTGGACCTGTCCGCGTACATCGGCACACACCCCATGTCGGGCCGTGAGAAGTCCGGGCCGCTGGCGGCCACCGGTGACCTCTTCGAGGGCCGCCCCTGGGTGCTGACGCCGACCAGGGACACCGACACCGAGGTGCTCAACCTCGCCCTGGAGCTGGTCTCGCACTGCCGGGCCGTCCCCGTCGTCATGGACGCCGACGCCCACGACCGCGCGGTGGCGCTGGTCTCCCACATGCCCCACCTGGTCTCCAGCATGGTCGCCGCGCGGCTGGAGAACGCCGAGGAGGCGGCCGTACGGCTGTGCGGTCAGGGCATCCGGGACGTGACCCGGATCGCCGCCTCCGACCCCCGGATGTGGATCGACATCCTGTCCGCGAACCCCGGCCCGGTGGCCGACCTGCTCTCCGACGTCGCCGCCGACCTGGAGGAGACGGTGCAGGCGCTGCGGTCCCTGCAGTCCTCCGACGAGGCCAAGCGCGGTGAGGGTGTCCTGGGCATCGAGGACGTCCTGCGGCGCGGGAACGCCGGACAGGTCCGGGTGCCGGGCAAGCACGGGTCCGCTCCGCGGGCGTACGAGGTCGTGGCCGTTCTCATCGACGACCAGCCGGGGCAGCTGGCGCGGATCTTCGCGGATGCCGGTCGGGCCGGGGTCAACATCGAGGATGTGCGGATCGAGCACGCGACCGGGCAGCAGGCGGGGCTGGTGCAGCTGATGGTGGAGCCGCAGGCGGCGCCGGTCCTCACTGCGGCCTTGCGGGAGCGGGGCTGGGCGATCCGGCAGTAGTTCTCGCCCCCGCCGCCCCTTCCCGTCCCGTCCCTGGGGGCTGCCGCCCCCAGACCCCCCGCTTCGGCCTCAACGGCCTCGTCCTCAAACGCCGGACGGGCCGGAGTGATCTGGCCGGTGCCTCAGTGCCCGGGACGGGCTGGAGTGCGGTGACCGGCGGGGACCGGCAACCACTCGTCCGGATGAGTGGCCCGCACCCAGTAACCTTGTGCAGGGCACGATCGCGGCCCCGTACACCCACCACACCGCACCAGGAAGGTGTCCCCCCGTGGAAAACGGCGTCGCCAAGCCCGTGATTGTCGCCATCGACGGTCCGGCCGGCACCGGCAAGTCGAGCACGTCGAAGGCCGTCGCCGCGCAGCTCGGCCTGAGCTACCTGGACACCGGCGCCCAGTACCGGGCGATCACCTGGTGGATGGTGAACAACGGGATCGACATCGACGACCCGTCCGCGATCGCCGCCGTTGCGGGCAAGGCCGAGATCGTCTCCGGCACCGACCCGGCCAATCCGACGATCACGGTCGACGGCACCGACGTGGCTGCCCCGATCCGTGCCCAGGAGGTGTCCTCCAAGGTCAGCGCGGTCAGCGCGGTGCCCGAGGTGCGCGCCCGGATCACCGAGCTGCAGCGCTCGCTGGCCACCTCCGCGGAGCAGGGCATCGTCGTCGAGGGCCGTGACATCGGTACGACCGTGCTGCCCGACGCCGACCTGAAGATCTTCCTCACCGCTTCGCCGGAGGCACGTGCCGCCCGCCGCAGCGGCGAGCTGAAGGGCGCCGACGTGCACGCCACCCGCGAGGCGCTGATCAAGCGCGACGCGGCCGACTCCTCCCGCAAGACCTCGCCGCTCGCCAAGGCGGACGACGCGGTCGAGGTGGACACCACGGACCTCACCCTCGCGCAGGTCATCGAATGCGTCGTCACCCTCGTCGAGGAGAAGCGGGCCGGAAAGTGACCGCACCCCCCGTCCCCTCCGAGAAAGGCGCCGAGGTCGGGCGGCGGATCGGCGTCGGACTGATGTACGGGCTGTGGAAGCCGCGGGTGCTGGGCTCCTGGAAGGTGCCCGCCACCGGCCCGGTGATATTCGCCGTCAACCACTCCCACAACATCGACGGACCGATGGTCATGGGCGTGGCGCCCCGGCCGACGCACTTCCTGATCAAGAAGGAGGCGTTCGTCGGCCCGCTCGACCCGTTCCTGCTGGGCATCGGCCAGCTGAAGGTGGACCGCTCGGTCGCCGACCGCGGGGCGATCACCCAGGCCCTGGACGTCCTGTCGGCCGGCGGAGTCCTCGGCATCTTCCCGGAGGGCACCCGCGGCGAGGGCGACTTCGCCTCGCTGCGCGCCGGCCTCGCCTACTTCGCCGTACGCAGTGGAGCACCGGTCGTCCCGGTCGCCGTACTGGGAAGTTCCGAGCGGCGGGGACGGTTGATAAAGGGGCTGCCTCCGCTGCGCAGCCGTATCGACGTCGTCTTCGGCGACCCCTTCGAGGCGGGCGACGGCAGCGGACGGCGCACGCGCAAGGCGCTCGACGAGGCGACCGAACGCATCCAGAAGCAGCTCACCGCGCATCTGGAAAACGCCAGGCGCCTGACCGGGCGCTGAGCGACACTTCAGTAGTGGATCAGCCGGAGAAACCGGATGGCCCACCGATCACCACGATGAACGACGAGGTACGGACTTCATGAACGACCACATCCACTCCGACGGCTCGGGCGAGGAGCACGACCACGGAGCGCTTGGCGACGCCGAGTACGCGGACTTCATGGAGCTCGCCGCGGAAGAGGGCTTCGACCTCGAGGACGTCGAGGGTGCCATCGAGGAGGCCGGTCACGGCCCGCTGCCCGTCCTCGCCGTCGTCGGCCGGCCGAATGTCGGCAAGTCGACTCTCGTGAACCGCATCATCGGGCGGCGCGAGGCGGTCGTCGAGGACAAGCCCGGCGTCACCCGCGACCGCGTCACCTACGAGGCCGAATGGTCGGGCCGCCGCTTCAAGGTCGTCGACACCGGCGGCTGGGAGCAGGACGTCCTCGGTATCGACGCCTCCGTGGCCGCGCAGGCCGAGTACGCGATCGAGGCCGCCGACGCCGTCGTGTTCGTGGTCGACGCCAAGGTCGGCGCGACCGACACCGACGAGGCGGTCGTACGGCTGCTGCGCAAGGCCGGCAAGCCGGTGGTGCTGGCGGCCAACAAGGTCGACGGGCAGAGCGGTGAGGCGGACGCGGCCTATCTGTGGTCGCTGGGTCTCGGCGAGCCGCACCCCGTCTCCGCGCTGCACGGCCGCGGTACCGGCGACATGCTGGACGCCGTCCTGGAGGTCCTGCCGGAAGCACCCGAGCAGACCTTCGGCACCGCGATCGGCGGGCCGCGCCGCATCGCCCTGATCGGCCGCCCGAACGTCGGCAAGTCCTCCCTCCTCAACAAGGTGGCGAACGAGGAGCGCGTCGTCGTCAACGAGCTGGCGGGCACCACCCGCGACCCGGTCGACGAGCTCATCGAACTCGGCGGCGTCACCTGGAAGTTCGTCGACACCGCCGGCATCCGCAAGCGCGTCCACCTCCAGCAGGGCGCCGACTACTACGCCTCCCTGCGCACCGCGGCCGCGGTCGAGAAGGCCGAGGTCGCGGTCATCCTGATCGACGCCTCCGAGTCCATCTCGGTGCAGGACCAGCGGATCGTGACGATGGCCGTCGAGGCGGGCCGCGCGATGGTCATCGCGTACAACAAGTGGGACACCCTCGACGAGGAGCGCCGCTACTACCTGGAGCGGGAGATCGAGACCGAGTTCGGCCAGGTTTCGTGGGCGCCGCGGGTGAACGTCTCGGCGCGCACCGGCCGTCACATGGAGAAGCTGGTCCCGGCGATCGAGACCGCGCTGGCCGGCTGGGAGACCCGCGTCCCGACGGGCCGTCTGAACGCCTTCCTCGGAGAGCTGGTCGCCGCCCACCCGCACCCGATCCGCGGCGGCAAGCAGCCCCGCATCCTCTTCGGCACCCAGGCCGGCACCAAGCCCCCGCGGTTCGTGCTGTTCGCCTCCGGGTTCATCGAGGCGGGCTACCGGCGCTTCATCGAGCGCCGGCTGCGCGAGGAGTTCGGCTTCGAGGGGACGCCGATCCATATCTCGGTGCGGGTGCGCGAGAAGCGCGGCAACAAGAAGAAGTAGACGGCACATGGGGGAGGGCGGTCCCGATCGGGACCGCCCTCCCCCATGTGCCGGTGAACGTCTCAGCGGACGCCGCGCGGGCCGGGTGGCAGTGCGGCCGGTACGCGCTGCCACTGCGTCTGCTGCCGGGCGCTGTAGGCCCCGGCGCTGTAGGCGCTGTACGAGCTGCTGAACGACCCTGGCCGATGACCTCCGTGCGGGTCCGAACTGGTCGGAATGTTCCCGAAGGCGACGAACCCCAGGTTCTCCTCGCCGCTGCGGTCACCGGGCAGCGTACGGAAGGACTTGACGTACTCGGACCAGAGCGCGTCGTAGATGGGCGTGGCCGAATGGCTGCCCGAAATGTCCTGGGCCGAGCGGGCGGAGGGAATCGGCTGGAAGGACTGGCGGCGGGGGATGTCGTATGCGTGCACGTATGTCCAAACGACCCCGAACTTCAAGGGATGCGGTTGATATCCGCCTCTTTGGGTGATCTCATGTGCCCGCGAGCGGCATGGCCACGCCGACCAGCTTCCCGTTGGCCGCCGCCTTGTCCAGCGCGTCCCGCAGCAGGTCCTCGCGGGGCTGACGCCCGATGGACCCGACCGGCGCGGCGAACATGAGCACCTGCTGGTGCTTGTTGGCGGCGGCCCGCCAGCCGTCGGTCA
Source organism: Streptomyces sp. NPDC001492 (assembly GCF_053597275.1). Taxonomy (NCBI): domain Bacteria; kingdom Bacillati; phylum Actinomycetota; class Actinomycetes; order Kitasatosporales; family Streptomycetaceae; genus Streptomyces; species Streptomyces sp. NPDC001492. The sequence continues at coordinate 44,529 of NZ_JBSFHW010000019.1, forward strand.
CCTGCAGCGGCTGGTGGGCCTGCCACCACGCCACCGGCTGCCCGCCGTTCGTGCCGGGCTGCAGCACGGCGTGCAGCTGGCCCATGGCGAGCAGCACCGACCAGCCGTGCAGCACCGGCGGCACCTCGGACAGCTCCATGAGCGGCATGAAGCCCTGCTCGATCAGCAGCGGCAGGAAGTCGTCACCGAGTCCGGTCGTGCCCGGCCGCACGATGGGCCCGGTCGGCTCGACGACCAGCGCCGGGTGCAACTCCCCGGCGATCAGGACGAGTCCGCTGGTCACGCCGAGCACGGCCTGCTCGGGGACGACCTGGTCGGGGTCCAGGTCCACGGTGTCCCCGGAGATGGACCGCACGGCCCCCTGGAGCTGCTCCTCGGTGACCTGGACGACCTGCGAGGGCAGGCAGGTGGCGTGGGCGAAGGCGAGGACGGCGGTCTCCTCGCCGACGAACAGGACGGTGCTGGTGCGCTCCTGTTCGGAGTCGCCCGGGGTGCGGCAGGAGGTGCAGTCGTAACTGCCGGGGGCGTTCTCTCCGGCGAGCAGCCGGTCGGCTTCTTCGTCGCCGATCTCGGCTCGTACCTCGTCGCTGACGTCGAGCATGCGCGGCACGGGTGGCTCCCCTCGGGAAGTGTGAACCGGGCGGGTCCCGGGCTCATGAAGAAGACAACGGGCGATCTGTGGCGGGAGTCACGCTTCAGGGCGAACGGAGTCGAACCATCCACCGCGCAGGGTCACCGCAGGTGCGGAATCGGACACTCATTGTCAATTCCTTGGAAATCCAAGGAAGTTGGTTGCGTGAAGTGAGTCACAGATCGTCGCGACCCATGGTCGACAAATCAGGAAATCAGCGAATTAAGTGGGTGGCCGAAAAAAGCTGATACCTGCGGTAACGGCGAACTGGCCTGGAATGACAAGCAGTTGGTTGCTGACGCCTCGACAGGCTCCTTAGATTCCTCCGCCGTGTGCAAAGAGCACCGCTCGGGAACGTCCGCCGACCGCACCAGCCAGCAGCACCAGCAGAACGCGATCACCGGCGGACGAGGCGGAGCGCGGCGACCGGCCCATGTGCCGTGAGCCCGCCCCGCCTTGGGGGAGCCCGGGTGTTTCGAGAGGGAATTACATGTCCGAGTGTGCCGATACCACCCGTGACAACGTCCGCAGGAACCGTACGACGGCGCTCATCGCCGGGGCTGCACTGCTCGCCCCGCTCGGGCTGCTGGCCGCGACCGGCAACGCCGCGGCGGCGGACGGCGGGGTGTGGGACCGCATCGCCCGGTGCGAGAGCGGCGGCAACTGGCACATCAACACCGGCAACGGCTACTACGGCGGGCTCCAGTTCTCCGCCGGCACCTGGCGCGCGTACGGCGGCACGGCCTATGCGCCGACGGCCGCCGGGGCCTCCAGGGAGCAGCAGATCGCCGTGGCCACCAAGGTCCAGCACGCCCAGGGTTGGGGCGCCTGGCCGGTCTGTTCGGCACGGGCCGGAGCGTACGGCAGCGCACCCGCGGCCTCCTCCGGCTCCGCCACCACCAAGTCCTCATCGGTCACCAAGCCGAAATCGGTCACCAAGTCGAAGCCGTCGAAGACGCCGGCGCGTTCGACGGGCCACACGGGGCGCAGTGCCTCCCGCGGCGACTACACCGTCCGCGAGGGCGACACCCTGAGCAAGATCGCCGCTCGGCACGGGACCACCTGGCAGCGGCTGTACGCCGCCAACAAGGCCGTCATCGGCTCCGACCCCGATCTGATCGTGCCCGGGCAGCAGCTCGACCTCTGAGCAGCTCCCCTCACCGAAGGGCCTCGCCCGGTCGTCCGACCGGGTGGGGCCCTTCGGCCCATCGGACGCGCCGGAGCGGTCGCGGGCCGCCCACTGCTTACCGTGGCCCGATGTTCCGCATGCACCGCACGCAGTTCGCACTCGCGCTGGCCGCCGCCCTGTTCGGCGCCCTCGTCCCCGTCACGGCGCAGGCGGCACCACCGCCACCGCTGCCGGGAACGCTGCCGGTGCGCCTGTCCTACGCCTGCGCCAAGGACCACTGGCCCTGGGGCTGCATCGCGGACTGCGAGAGCGGCGGGCGATGGGACATCAACACCGGGAACGGCTTCTACGGCGGGCTGCAGTTCCGGCAGTCCACCTGGAAGTACTTCGGCGGGCTGAAGTACGCCCGCCGTGCGGATCTCGCCAGCCGTGAGGAGCAGATCGCCGTGGCCGAGAAGGTGCTGGCCGCCCAGGGGTGGGAGACCTGGCCGGCCTGCTCCCAGCGCTACCGCCTCCAGGGGCGCGTGCACGCGGTCCACGCCGGCGAGACGCTGGTGTCGATCGCGGACAGGTACGGCGTCGACGGCGGCTGGCTGTCGCTGTACCGGGCCAACAGGGACATGGTCGGCGAGCATCCGAAGCGGCTGAACGTCGGTACGCAGCTGCTCATCCCGCGGGGCCCGGCCCGCGCCCAGGAGCCGAACCAGGACTTCGAGGCGGCCGGCCCGCCCCTGTCCGAGGACGACGCACCCGTTCGCCCGCCTCTCCGCTGAACACCACGGCGCCGCGGCGCAGTTCGTACACGATGACCCCCGCCCGGTCCCGGAGGCCGGGCGGCAGCCGCTGCTCGGCGATGACGACGCAGGCGTCGAGGGCGCCCAGCAGCTCGTAGGTGCGGGCCGCGACCGCGGGCGACATGCCCTGTGCGGGCTCGTCGACGAGCACCACGCGTGCGCGGGCCAGCAGGGCGCGGGAGAGGGCGAGCATGCGCTGCTCGCCGCCGGAGAGGGTGCCGGCGCGGCGCGCGAGCAGGGGCTCCAGCTGCGGATAGGCCTCCAGGGCGAAACCGTGGTCGCCGGCCGCCAGTTCGAGGTTCTCGTGCACGGTGAGGGAGCCGAACACGGCCTGCCGCTCGGGAACCAGACACAGGCCCCGCCGGGCCCGCTCGTACGCCGGGGTCCGGCTGACGTCGACGCCGTCCCACACCACCGCGCCGCCGGACAGCGGTACGAGGCCGGCCAGCGCGCGCAGGGCGGTCGTACGGCCGGATCCGTTGCGGCCGAGCAGGACGGTGAGGCCGGGGCCGGGGGCGGCGAGGGTCACGCCGTGCAGGGCCTCCAGGGGACCGTAACGCACGCGCGCGTGCCGCAGGGAGATGGTCATGCGCCCGCCTCCCCGGTGCCGAGGGTGTGCAGTACGTGTCCGGGTGGGCCGGAGGCGACGACACGGCCGGCCGTCATGACGTGCACGACGTCCGCGAGGTCGGCGACCAGGTCGAGGTCGTGCTCCACCACGAGGAGGGCGGTGCCGTCGGCCGCCAGTGCCTTCAGCACCCGTGCCAGGGCGGCGACCTCGGCGCTGTCCAGGCCCGCTGCGGGCTCGTCGAGCAGCAGTACGCGGGGGCCGCCCGCGAGGGCCCTGGCCAGCTCCACGCGGCGCAGTGTGCCGGTGGGGAGGTCCGCGGCGGGCCGGGTTCGTACGGGGCCGTCGAGGCCGAGCAGCCGCAACGCCCGGTCGACGGCTGCCGGATCGTGCAGCCGGCCCTGTTCGGCGCCCACGCGGACGTTCTCGGCCACCGTCAAGGACGGGAAGACGGAGAGTTGTTGGAAGGTGCGGGCGATTCCCAGGCGGGTGCGGGTGTGGGCGGCGAGCCGCGTGATGTTCCTTGGGCCCAGGCGGACTTGGCCGTGGGTGGGGTGCAGGGTGCCTGCCAGGCAGTGGAAGAGGGTGCTCTTGCCTGCCCCGTTGGGGCCGACGACGGCGGTGATCTGTCCCGGGGGGACGGTGAGGTCTACTCCGTCGAGGGCCTGGAAGCCGCCGTAGCGGGCCTGGAGTTCGTGGGCTTGGAGGGTCGGTGCGGGTGCGGGTGCGGGTGTGTGGGGGTGCACTCGGCCTTCGGCCGGGTTGGGGTTCCCACCCGCACCACCCGTGCGGCTTTCGTTGTCGGGTGCGGGTGGCCCCTGTGGAGGCTTGGCGCCGTCGGCGGCTGCGGGGTGTTTTCGTGGGGGGCCGGCGCCGTCGGCCGCTTCGGTGCCCCCCTGGCCCGTCGCTTCTGCCCGCTGCGGTCGTCGTTCCGTGGGGCGCAGCCGTGCCCGTACGCGCATCCCCAATGGCGTCAGCCGTGCCCGCCGTCGCAGCCGCAGGCCCGCCGCCGCTGCCCGCAGCGCCTCGTACGGACCGCCCGGGAAGCGGCCGACCAGCACCGCCAGTACGCCGATCAGGGCCGCCGCCACCCCGCCCCGGGCGCCCGCGTCCAGGCCCACCAGGAGGGCGGCCGCCGCCAGGGCGCCCAGGGTGCTGTCGGCGCCCAGCACCACCACGGCGGCGAACCACAGCAGGCTGCGTACCGGGTCGTAGGCGCCCGGGTCGAAGGCCCGCAGGCCCATGCCGAGCATGCCGCCGCCGAGCGCGGCCAGGGCGGCGCCCGAGACGAAGGCCAGCAGCTTGAGCGAGGGGACCCGGACCCCGGCTGCCGAGGCGCCCGACTCGTGGTCGCGCATGGCGGCCAGGGCCCGGCCCGTGCGGCCTCGGCGCAGCGCCCGCGTGGCCAGCAACGCGGCTGCCAGCAGGGCCAGTTCGAGGACGTAGTAGGCGCGGTCGCCGTCGAAGCCCGCGGGGCGGTCCAGCGAGAGGCCGGACGTGGCGTACGGCTGCGCGAAGACGAAGCGGCTCACGCCGACGCCCACCGCGAACGTCGCCAGCGCGAGGGCGAGGCCCTGGCGACCGATCGCCGGCCACCCCGTCAGGAGGCCCAGGGGAGCCACCAGGACGACCGCCACCGCCAGGGCGGCCAGCTCGGGCAGGCGCGGCAGCCCCGGGAAACGGCCCGCTGCGAGGAGGGCCGTGAACAGAGCGCCCAAGCCCGCGTAAGCGGCCTGTCCCAGGGAGATCTGGCCGCCCCGGCCGGTGACCACCACCAGGGACAGCAGGACCACGCCCAGCGCCGGCACCTGGACCGAGGTGTGCAGGTCCGAGCCCGCGAAGCCGAGCGGGAGCAGGAACAGGACGGCGGCCACGATCCCCGCGCCCGGCGGTGTCGGCACGCGCGCGGTGGCCGTGCGGGGAAGCGCGTCACGGGTGCCGATCCGCGGCAGCACCAGGGCTGCGACCAGCAGCGCCACCACGAACAGGTTCGCGCCCACCGCCCGCAGCAGAGGCTCGCCCCAGCCGGCGGGATGCAGCCGCGTCAGCTGGCTCTGCGCGATCCCGATGCCCAGCGCCACCACGACGGCCACCGGCAGGTTCCGCATCCGCGCCGCCACCGCGACCGCCACCACTTCCATCACGAGCAGCGGCAGACCGTACGGGTCCAGCCGCACGTACGGTGCCAGCAACGCCCCCGTCAGACCCGCCGTGAACGCGCCGAACGCCCAGCCCGCCGCCGCCACCCGGTCCGCGTCGATCCCGCCGAGCACCGCGAGCTGCCGGTCGTCGACCACGGCCCGCAGCTCCCGCCCGAACCGCGTCCAGCGGATCACGGCCCCGACGCCGACGGCCAGCACGAGCACCACGGCCAGCTGGCCCCAGGGGTCCTCCGAGACCAGGTCGGGGGCGTCGTCCCGGGCGCCCTGCCCCCACACCAGCGCCGCCCCGCCGACCAGCAGTACGAAGACCCCGATGGATGCCACGAGGGTCTGCGCCGGGTCGCTGCCGAGGACGGCGAGCGGCCGGAAGACGAACCGTTCCAGGACCACGCCGATCGCCGGGGCCAGGACGACGAGCGTCACCGTCGCCCCCAGCCACAGCGGCCACCCCCACTCGACCACGCACTGCCGCAGCGCATAAGCGCACACCATCGCGATCGCGCCGTGCGCGAAGTTCAGCACGCCGGTCGCGCGGTACGTCACGATCAGGCCGATCCCGGTGAGCGCGGCCGCGCTGCCGACGGAGAGGCCGGCGAGCGTCAGGTCGTACGTCAGGGAGGACATCGGGAGGCTTCAGTCGGTCTCGTCGCCGGGTTCGCAGATCGGGCACGGGCCCAGCTCGCCGCTCTGCAGCAGTTTCGCGTCGACCGGTACCGCCTCCGCCTTCCCGGAGACCAGCGGGCAGTCCGCGCGGTGCCACAGCGTGCCGCCCGGCACCATCAGCAGGTCACCGCTGACCGCCAGGGGCAGGGCGGCCGCCTGCCGGGACTCGTCGGCGTCGGCGGACTCGGCGGCGACCAGGAGGCCGTACAGCTCCTCCACGCGCGCGGCGGCGAGCGCGCCCCGGCCGTGGGTGAGCAGTACCGACCCGGCGATGATCAGCGCGGCGCCGGGAACCGTGCAGGAGGCGAGATAGGGCAGCTGACGCTCGGCGTACCGCTCACCGGAGATGCCGTACCAGCCGATGACGCACAGCACCGCACCCGCGGCGAGCGCGGCCCAGCCGGCCCACAGGACGGGGTGCACGGTCCGCAGTCGGCCTGTCCGCATCGCTGGCTCCCACAGTCGCGAGTCTGTGCATGTGCCTGTCCATGTCAGCCAATGGCTTGCACTATGCCCTTTGGAAGCTGACCCTGAAAGCACCGGGCGCACCTTGCCCGGACCGACACCCGGTGGTGAGCCAGATGGTTCTCGGGAGCGACCTCAGGCGGGGGAAGGTACGAAGGGGGCGCGGCCCAAGGGCGGCGGGACGGGGCACGGCGTTCGCGGCCGCCCTCGTTCTCATCTTCGCCCCGGTGCTCGCGGCCTGCAGCGACAACAGCGGCGGCGGGAGCGAGAGCACACCCCCCACACCGTCCGTGGAGAAGACGACGAGCGCGCCGGCCACCGCGCCCGCGGATCCGGCCGCCGCCACGAAGGAGATCAAGCAGAACTGGGCGAAGTTCTTCGACCCCAAGACGCCCGTCAAGGACAAGCTGGCGGTCCTGGAGAACGGCGACAGGATGGCACTGGTCCTGAAGGCCTTCGGCGGTGACCAGCGCGGCGGGCAGGTGCAGGCCCAGGTGACGAAGGTCGACTTCACGTCGCCCACCAAGGCGACCGTGACGTACAACCTGACCCTCAAGGGCGCCACCGCCCTGCCGAACGCCTCGGGCACGTCCGTCGAGCAGAACGGCACCTGGAAGGTCTCCGTCAACACGCTCTGCGCACTGGTCGCCATGAGCGGCAATGCCTCGGCGTCGGCGCTCCCGGGCTGCTGAGGGCGCAGCTGCCGCCGCGCTGCTGCTCCTGCCGGGCACGGCCTGCGGCAGCCGCCTGCCGGAGAGCGACTTCGAGCACGGCGGCCGGACGAACGCGCCCGCGTCCAGCAGCGGCACGCCCGTTCGCGTCGGCATCATCACCAGCGCCACCAGCCCGGTCGGCGGCAACACCTTCACCGGCCCGCGCGACGGCGCCAAGGCCTACGTCGACCGGCTCAACGCGCGCGGGGGCATCGACGGGCACCCGGTCGAGGTACGGGAGTGCGACGACGGCGGCAGCGGCGTCGGCAACAACACCTGTGTGCACCGTTTGATCGACGAGGACCAGGTCGTCGCCCTGGTCGCCACCACCGCCCTGGACTACGCGGGCGCCTCCCGCGTCTCCCACGCGCGCGTGCCCGACATCGGCGGCCAGCCCATCGGCGCCGCCTACGACACCTGGCCGCACCTCTACGGCATCTACGGCAGCCTCGCCCCGAGGAACGGCACCCCCGGCTGGGACGGCAGGCTCTACGGCGGCACGGAGGTCTACCGCTACTTCAAGCGTGAGAAGGGCGCCCGCACGGCCGCCGTCGTGTCCTACAACCAGGCCGCGTCCGCCGCCTACGCCCGTCTCGTCGAGCAGGGCCTGAAGGCCGAGGGCTACAAGGTGGTCACCGAACAGGTCGACTTCGCGCTCCCCAACTTCCGTGCCGCCGCGGCCGACCTGAAGGAGCAGGGCGCCGACCTGGTCTTCGACGCGATCGACACCCACGGCAACGCCCAGCTGTGCAAGGCGATGGACGAGGTCGGCGCCAAGGTCATCGCGAAGGTCACCAACGTGCAGAACTGGACGTCCACCGTCCCCGACGACTACAAGGACTCCCCGCGCTGCCGCAACGCCCTCTGGGCGACCGGCTCCAGCCGCAACTACGAGGACACGGGCAACGCGGCCGTACGTGAGTTCCGGGACGCGACCAAGGGCCTGAAGACGCACTCCCAGTGGCAGTTGGAGGGCTGGGCGGCCGCCATGTGGTTCACGGACGCGGCGAAGTCCTGTGCGCGGGCGGGCATCACGCGCGCGTGCGTCGACGCCTTCATGAACCGCAGTGAGCACTACACCGCGGGCGGGCTGCTGGTTCCCGTGTCCTTCGAGCGGCTGGCCGAGCCGCCGAAGGACCGCAGGACCTGTCTGTCGGTGGCCCGTTGGCGGGACGGCAGGGGATGGGTGTCCCAGGGCGACATGAACAACACCTGCTTCGACGTGCCGCAGCTCTCCTACCGGCCGTAGCCGGCCGGCGGCCGTGATCCGGTGTCGGCCGCAGTCCGGGTAAAGGGCAACCAAAGTGCCTGTTCGTCGGTCTGACAGAGAAGCACAGGACGAGAAGGGACCCGTACCGCATGACGACGGTGGCTTCGCAGTCCACACCGCTGCGCGCCGACTGCATCGCCGACTCCGCGGGCGGCCTGACCTTCGACGTCCGCGCGGTCGGGGAGACGGCCACGGCCCTGCTCGTGCTGCGCCGCCGCGACAGCCACGACGAGGTGTACCTGCCGCTGACCCCCGCGGCCGACGGCCGGCTGCGCGCCGCGCTGCCCAGCATCGTCGCCCTCCCCGAGGGCCGCTGGGACGCCTACGCGCGCGTGGACGCCGGCGAGCCGCGCCGTCTGGCGCCCGGCGTCACCGATCTGCGCTCCCTCGCCGCCCGGACCCCCAGCGGCTCCCGCGGCCACGTCGCCGTCCGCATCCCGTACGCGACCCGGCAGGGCAACCTCACCGTCCGCAGCTGGCTGCGCGCCCCGCACGCCGAGGCGGGCGAACTGCGGCTCAAGCAGGGCGTGCTGACGGTGCCGGGACGGATGTACGGCATCGGGCTCGGCCCGGACGCCCATGCCGAGCTCCGCGGCCGGCACGCGCCCGTCCCGGTGCGGCGGACCGAACTCCTCGCCGACCGCGCCGAGTTCCGCTTCAAGGTGGTCTACGGCGCCCTGGAGCCGGGCCTGTGGGACCTGTGGCTGCGGCCCGCCGGGGAGGCGGGACCGGCGGTGCGGGTCGCGCGGCTGCTCGACGACGTGGCCGACAAGAAGCCCGTGTTCACGTATCCACGCGTGCGCGTGGACGCGTCGTACGGCCCGGTGGAGGCCGCTCCCTACTACACACGGGACAACGACCTGTCCGTCTCCGTCACCGCGGTGAACCCTCCTCTTTAGGACAGCGGCGGTCCGCAACGGCTGGCAGACTCGGACCCATGTTGGAGACCTCGGCACGACTGCTGCGTCTGCTCTCGCTCCTCCAGGCCCACCGCGAGTGGTCCGGCGCCGACCTCGCCGACCGTCTCGGCGTCACCCCGCGCACCGTGCGCCGGGACGTGGACCGGCTGCGCGAGCTGGGCTACCCCGTCAACGCCAGTCCCGGCACCGGCGGCGGCTACCAGCTGGGCGCGGGCGCCGAGCTGCCGCCGCTGCTCCTGGACGACGACGAGGCGGTCGCCGTCGCCGTCGGGCTGCGCACGGCCGCCGGGCAGGGCATCGAGGGCATCGGCGAGACCTCCGTACGGGCCCTCGCCAAGCTGGAGCAGGTGCTGCCGGGCCGGCTGCGCCGGCGGGTGGGTGCCCTGAACGCGTTCACGGTGCCGATGCTGCGCGGCCCGCAGCCCTCCGCCGTCGACCCGGCCGTCCTGACCGAACTGGCCAATCTGTGCCGGGACTGCGAACGCCTGCGCTTCGAGTACAGCGACCACGAGGGTGCTTCGAGCCGCCGGACCGTCGAACCCCACCGCCTGGTGTGCTCCGAGCGCCGCTGGTACCTGGTCGCCTGGGACCTCGACCGCGCGGACTGGCGTACGTTCCGTGCCGACCGCATCACCCCGAAGCCGCCGCACGGCCCGCGCTTCGCGCCGCGCACCCCGCCCGCCGAGGACCTCGCCGCGTACGTCTCGAAGGGCGTCTCCACGCGCGCGTACGCCTCCCATGCCGTCGTCCGGCTGCTCGCGCACCTGGAGGAGGCCGCGGAGCGCATCTCGCCCTCGGCGGGGCAGCTGGAGGCGGACGGCCCGGACCGCTGCATCCTGCGCACCGGGGCGGCGAGCCTGGACGTCATGGTGATCCATGTGATGATGACCGGCTTCGACTTCGAGGTACTGGAGCCCGCCGAGCTCACCGAGGCGATCAGGACGGCCCGGGACCGGCTTTCTCGCGCTCTTCTCCCTCAGGCTCCTCGGGCGTCGCCGCGAGCTCGGGATGGTGCAGGTCGAACGCCGGGGACTCGGAGCGGATCTTCGGCAGGACCGTGAAGTTGTGCCGGGGCGGCGGGCAGGAGGTCGCCCACTCCAGGGAGCGGCCGTAGCCCCAGGGGTCGTCGGTCTCGACCTTCTCGCCGTACTTGGCGGTCTTCCAGACGTTGTAGAGGAACGGCAGCGTCGACATGCCGAGCAGGAACGCGCCGATCGTGGAGATGGTGTTGAGGGCGGTGAAGCCGTCCACCGCGAGATAGTCGGCGTACCGCCGGGGCATGCCCTCCGCGCCCAGCCAGTGCTGCACCAGGAACGTGGTGTGGAAGCCGACGAAGAGCGTCCAGAACTGGATCTTGCCCAGCCGCTCGTCGAGCATCTTCCCGGTGAACTTGGGCCACCAGAAGGAGAACCCGCCGAAGATCGCGAAGACGACCGTGCCGAACACGACGTAGTGGAAGTGCGCCACCACGAAGTAGGTGTCCGAGACATGGAAGTCCAGCGGCGGCGAGGCCAGGATCACCCCGGTCAGACCGCCGAACAGGAACGTCACCAGGAAGCCGCACGCCCACAGCATCGGCGTCTCGAAGGACAGCGAGCCCTTGATCATCGTGCCGATCCAGTTGAAGAACTTCACGCCGGTGGGCACGGCGATCAGGAACGTCATGAACGAGAAGAAGGGCAGCAGCACCGCACCGGTGACGAACATGTGGTGCGCCCACACCACCACCGACAGCCCGGTGATCGCCATCGTCGCGCCGACCAGCGTGAGATAGCCGAAGAGCGGCTTGCGGCTGAAGACCGGGAGGATCTCCGTGACGATGCCGAAGAACGGCAGCGCGATGATGTACACCTCGGGATGGCCGAAGAACCAGAACAGGTGCTGCCACAGCAGCGCCCCGCCGTTGGCCGCGTCGAAGACCTGCGCGCCGAACCGCCGGTCCGCCTCCAGACACAGCAGCGCGGCCGCGAGCACCGGGAACGCCATCAGGATCAGGATCGACGTGAAGAGCGTGTTCCAGGTGAAGATCGGCATCCGGAACATCGTCATGCCGGGGCAGCGCATCCCGATGATGGTGGTGATGAAGTTGACCGCGCCGAGGATCGTGCCGAATCCCGCCAGCGCGAGCCCCATGATCCACAGGTCGGGCCCGACTCCGGGGGAGCGCACCGCGCTGTTGAGCGGCGCGTAGGCGAACCAGCCGAAGGCGGCGGGACCGCCGGGCACGACCAGCGAGCCGAGCACGATCAGGCCGCCGAACAGGAAGAACCAGTACGACAGCATGTTCAGCCGCGGGAAGGCGACATCGGGGGAGCCGATCTGCAGCGGCATCAGCTCGTTGGCGAAGCCCGCGAACATCGGCGTCGCGAAGAGCAGCAGCATGATCGTGCCGTGCATGGTGAACAGCTGGTTGAACTGGTTGTTGTCCATGATCTGCAGCCCCGGCCGGGCGAGTTCGGCGCGCATCAGCAGCGCCATCACCCCGCCGGTGAGGAAGAACAGGAACGAGGTGATCAGGTAGAGATGCCCGATCTTCTTGTGGTCGGTGGTCGTCAGCCAGTCGACGATCACCCGCCCCTGACTGGTCGGCAGGGGTCGCGCCGCCGCCTGCACGGTCTGGGTCCCCATCGCTCGCTCGCCCCTTCGCTCGTCGCGCCCCGGGTCCGCCGAAGCCCGCGCCACCCCCGCCCGCGAGCTCACGTCATGATGCGCGCGCCGTCCCGTGCTCCGACAGGGGGCGTGCGGGGGTTATGTGCTGGAACCGTGTATTTCCTACGCGGTGTCAGCTCTCGCGAACCCGCCCGGAATCGGACCGGAAAGAAGTCCGGGATCAGTTCTCACGGCACTTTCCGACGGGTTATTCGGAGAGCGGCCGCGACACGCGGGAATTACGTTCGATTGCCTGCGGAAGGCCTAGGGAACCGGTGCGGAACCGCTCGTACGTGTGACGGCCCCGGCGCAGTGGTTGATGTCACGTGGGCCGAAACCCGTGTCGTGATCCTGTGACAGAAGTGTGACCGGAGGGGGATACGGGGCTTGTGGGACCGCCCCGCCTTCCCCGGCCGTGGGACAGGGCCTAGCGTGGCGGCATGGCACCGATTCCCACTCCGCAGGCGGAGCCCCAGGACAGCCCGGACGCGTATGTCGGCCTCGAGGCGGCCGGCGCCGAGCGGCGCGCGCGGGAGCGCGGCTGGGCCACGGTGCGCTCGCTGCCGCCGGGGGCGATCATCACGATGGAGTACCGCACGGGCCGGCTGAACTTCGAGGTGGAGGACGGCCGGGTGGTGCGGGCCTGGAAGGGCTGACGGATGACGAAGGCCCCGGTTCCGAAGGGGAACCGGGGCCTTCGCTGTGCGGGGGTGGTTGTGCGTACCGGCCCCGCTGGTCAGCCGCCTGTGAGGGGGCGGGCCGTGGAGGCCGTCGCGCCGCGCGGGATGCGGTCCGAGTGCGGCGGGCGGCGGCTGCCGGCCGGAGTGACCGGTGTGCGCTCCGAGCGGGCCGTGTGCGGGCCCGGTGCCAGGTAGACGGGTGCCCGGGCCGAGCGGGCCCCGGAGGAGACCGTCTCGCGTGCGGCGGCCTCGTCCTGCACGGTCGTACGCCGCTTGAGCAGCACCGGGGCGCCCACGGGGGCGGCCGGTGCGGTGGCACCCTTGCGGGCGCGCCAGCGGTCGCGCAGGTCGAAGAGGGCGACCTCGGCCTTGGCGATGCCCGGCTCGCACCACGGCAGGGCCAGCAGGATCAGCAGGCCGGCGGCCCAGCCGAGGAGCACGTCGCTCAGCCAGTGCGTACCGAGGTAGACGGTGGCCAGGCCCACGCCCAGGGCGGTCAGTGCGGAGAGGGCGGACAGCCAGCGGCGGGCCCTGGGGGTGGAGGCGAGGTAGGCCAGGATGCCCCAGGTCACCACGGCGTTGGCGGTGTGGCCGCTGGGGAATATATCGCCGCCCAGGCCCATCTCGTTCGAGCCGATCGTGGTCGCGTAGTGCGGTCCGAGGCGGCCCATGCCCAGCTTGGCGGCGCCCACGGTGATGTTCAGCAGCAGCAGCGAGGCGCCCAGCGTCAGCAGCGGGCGCAGGGTGTGCTGGCGCCAGGAGCGCCAGCCCAGCCAGGCCGCGACCATCACCGCGGTCGGGCCGCGCTGGCCGAGCACGACGTAGTAGTCGACGAACCAGTGGATGCCCTGCCACTGCTGGTACGGCCGGAAGAACATGACCTGCCAGTCGAAGCGGACCAGCCACGACGTGGTCACGACGAGATACACGATCGCCAGGTAGAAGGCCAGGGTCCCGGTCAGCAACGCGACCCGGTGCCGGCTCATCCTCGGCACATCGATGTGGGCCGGTCGTTCCGGCTCCCTGTCCAGTCTGGCGAACACCCGGTCCAGACGGGTGAGGTTTCGTTCGGTACGCACCCAATCGACGTTACAGCGAGTGAGGTAAGTTCTCCGTCTCTTCAGCTGCTTTGTGATGACGATGTGATGTGGGATTCCTCTCAGCAGCACGTTTATTTCCAAGGAATCCGCAATGTCCGGCGGCTGCTCCCTTCAATTCCTTTGATCATTCTGCGAATCAGTTTTATGGGGCTTACGAATTCGTTCACCGAATGCTGGGGTTGATTTCCCCGGACGCTCACCGGGCCGGCAAGTCGATCATGGAGGACCGGAGCCGTTCAGCCAGAACGCTCCGTACACGGCCGATGCCACCGCGACACCACTCACCACCAGGGCCGACCTGGACGTACGCAGCCGGGACAGGGCCAGGGCGAGGGGCAGCAGGAGCGGGAAGGCGGGGAGCAGCAGGCGCGGTTTCGAGCCGAAGTAGCTCGACGCGCACAGGGCGAGCGCGGTGACCACACCCGCGTAGACCAGCAGCGGGAGCGGCTGGCGCTGCCGTAGGCAGACGATGTACAGCCACACCACCAGGCCGACCCCGAGGACGATCCCGGCGGCCGCGAGCGCCGACGGGAACGACGTGAACTTTTCGGCGACGAAGCGGGCGAAGGCCACACCGCCGTCGAAGCCGTTGCGCCAGCCCGCCTGGACGTCCAGATAGCCCAGCGGGCCCCTGCCGGTGCGGTGGCCGACCCACAGGACGTAGCCCGCGGCGCCCAGCGGGGCCAGGAGCATGGCCAGGGCGCGACCTACGGCCGCGGGGGCGCGCGGAGGGTCCAGCACGCCGCCCGATGACCCGACGCGCTGCGCGGACGCGTCTCCGGGCGGCGCGGGAGCGCGTCCACCCGCGCGCGCGTTCGCCGCGCTTCGCTCTCGCACGAACGAGACCGCCCCGGCCGCCCACACGGCCGCGACGACGGCGAGCCCGACCGGCCGGGTCAGCCCCGCCAGCGCCGCCAGCGCGCCGGCCGCCGGCCAGCGGCCGGTCAGCACCGCGTACAGCGACCAGGCGGCGAGCGCCGTGAACAGCGACTCGCTGTACGCCATCGACTGCACGATCCCCACCGGCAGCACGGCCCACAGCAGCACCGCGCACACGCCGGCCCGGCGGTCGTACACATGTTCGGCGACCGCGAAGATCCCCCCGGCCGCCGCGAGCGAGGCGAGCAGGCTGACGACGAAACCCGCGTCGGCGTACGACAGCGGACTCACCGCCGCGAGGCCCCGCTCCAGCCAGGGCAGCAGCGGGAAGAAGGCCAGGTTCGAGTGCACGTCGCCGTTGGGCAGCCGCACCTCGTAGCCGTAACCGAGCTCGGCGACCCTCGTGTACCAGAGCGCGTCCCAGCGGGCCGTCAGCAGCGTGTACGCGCTCGTGCCGCGCGCGGCGCTCCACAGGGCCAGCGCGAGCAGGCCCAGGGCGCGCACGGCCACGTACCCGAGGAGGGCCGGGGCCGCACGGCGCAGGGCCGTCTCGCGAGGCGGCGCCACGCGTGTCACAAGGTCGGTCACGGGCTCGATTATCGACGGCCGGCGGAACCGGGAGGCCGGGCGGGGCGTGGCTCGGGTGGAGGGGGAGTGGCGTACGCCACACCGGTCTGGGCGAAGTCTGAGAGGTCCGCCACGTGACCTTTACATGAACTCGCGTACGCTGACGTGTCACTCGCCTTCGTTGCGCGGGCCGGAGACCACCGCTCCTCTCCGGCCGAGATCACGGGGAGTCCCCACCCCGTGTGCCCGCCGACCGCGAGGGAACATCTGGGAGGTACGTACATGTCCGGGACGACCACGGCCGCCGCTGCGCTGCGCCGTCGGGCGGCCGGGGCCGGTGCAAACCGCTGGGTCGTGCTCGTCGTCCTCTGCGTGAGTCTGCTGCTGGTCGCGGTCGACGCGACCGTGCTGCACGTGGCGGTCCCCGCCGTCACCGAGGACCTCAGGCCCGGCGCGATAGAACTGCTCTGGATCGTCGACGTCTACCCCCTCGTCTGCGCCTCGCTGCTGATCCTCTTCGGCACGCTCGGCGACCGGGTGGGCCGCAGGAGGATCCTGCTGCTCGGCTACGCCCTCTTCGGCCTGGCCTCCGGCCTCGCGGCCCTCGCCCACGACCCTCAGGTACTGATCCTCGCGCGGGCACTGCTCGGCGTCGGCGGCGCGATGATCATGCCCGCGACGCTCTCGATCCTCCGCCAGGTCTTCCCCGACCGGCGGGAGCGGGCCCTCGCGATCGGCGTCTGGAGCGCGGTCGCCGCGGTCGGCGCGGCGGTCGGCCCGCTGCTCGGCGGCTTCCTGCTGGAGCACTTCTGGTGGGGTTCGGTCTTCCTCGTCAACATCCCACTGATGCTGGTCAGCCTGCCGGTGGGCCGGCTGCTGCTGCCCGAGTCGCGAGGCGCCGGCGACGGCCCCTGGGACGTCGTCGGCGCACTGACGGCGGCCGCCGGGCTGTTCGGCGTGGTGCTGGGCGTCAAACGGCTGGGCGGCGGCGAGATGGGCCTCTTCACCGTGGTACCGCTCGTCGTGGGCGCCCTGCTGCTGGTCCTGTTCGTACGACGACAGCGGCGCCGTACGCATCCGCTGGTGGACCTCGGGATGTTCGCGCGGCCCGCCTTCAGCACCGCCGTGGGCTGCATCGTGCTGGCGATGCTCGCGCTGGTCGGTCTCGAGCTGATCGCGGCGCAGTATCTGCAGCTGGTGCTGGGGCTGTCTCCGCTGGAGACGGGCCTGCGACTGCTGCCACTGACCTTCGCGGCCATGGCGGCGGGGCTCGCGGGTGCCCGGATGCTGCGCCGCTTCGGCCCGCGCCGGATGGTGAGCTTCGGGTTCTGTCTCACCGCCGGGGCCGTGGTGCTGCTGACCGTGATGGGCGGGTCCGACAACGCGGGGCTGATGGTGGCCGCGTTCATGCTGCTGGGCTTCGGCCTGGAGACCACGCTCTTCGGGGCGTACGAGTCGATGCTGAGCGAGGCTCCGCCGGAGCAGGCCGGTGGGGCGGCGGCGATCGGCGAGACCTCGTACCAGCTGGGGGCGGGGATCGGTATCGCGCTGCTCGGGAGCGTGATGAACGCCGCGTACACGCCCGGACTGGCGTCCGTCCCAGGGGTTCCTTCGTCGGCCTCGGCCTCTGCGTCGCATTCGTTGGGCGAGGCGTATCAGGTTGCCGCGCAGTTGGGCGGCCCCGTGGGGGTGGCTCTGCGGCGGGCCGCGCGGGACTCCTTTGTGCACGGGCTGCATGTGACCCTGCTGGTCAGTGCGGGGTTGTTGCTGCTGGGTGCGGTGATGGCCCTGCGGTTGCCGCGGATCATGCAGTGCGGGGAGCCTGCGGTGTCTGTGGAGTTGCCGGCGCCTCGGGAAGTTGCCGACTCCAGGGTTTCGGCCTGACCGGTTTGCGGCTCCGCCGCGGGGTCGTTCGTTGTCTGCTGCGCCTTTGCGGCTGGTCGCGCGGTTCCCCGCGCCCCTAAAGGGGCGCGGCCGTACTGGACGTGCGGGACACTGCACCGTAACGTCGCTCTGGAAATCTTAACTAGCGATGCTAGTTTTCGCCGTGTGCCGGAGGGTGTCCCATGTCCGCGTCCTCGAAGCTGCCCCCCTTCGATCCCGCCGACCCGCTCGGCATCGACGACCTGCTCGACCCGGAGGACCTGGCCATCCGGGACACGGTTCGCGGTTGGGCTGCGGACCGCGTGCTCCCGTATGTCGCCGAGTGGTACGAGAAGGGGGAGCTGCCGGGCATTCGGGAGCTCGCCAAGGAGCTCGGCAGTATCGGGGCCCTCGGTATGTCGCTCGGCGGGTACGGGTGCGCGGGGGCCAGTGCCGTGCAGTACGGGCTGGCCTGTCTGGAGCTGGAGGCCGCCGATTCCGGGATCCGGTCGCTGGTCTCCGTGCAGGGGTCGCTCGCGATGTACGCCATCCACCGCTTCGGCAGCGAGGAGCAGAAGCAGCAGTGGCTGCCGCGCATGGCCGCCGGTGAGGCCATCGGGTGCTTCGGGCTGACCGAGCCCGACCACGGGTCCGACCCCGCCTCGATGCGCACGCACGCCAAGCGGGACGGCGGCGACTGGGTCCTCAACGGGCGGAAGATGTGGATCACCAACGGGTCCGTGGCGGCCGTCGCCGTGGTGTGGGCCCGGACGGAGGACGGGATCCGCGGGTTCGTCGTGCCCACCGACAGCGCCGGGTTCTCCGCGCCGGAGATCAAGCACAAGTGGTCCCTGCGGGCCAGTGTCACCAGCGAACTCGTCCTCGACGACGTACGGCTGCCCGCCGATGCCGTACTGCCGGAGGTCGTCGGCCTCAAGGGGCCGCTCAGCTGTCTCTCGCACGCCCGCTACGGGATCGTCTGGGGCGCCATGGGCGCGGCCCGCAGCAGTTTCGAGGCCGCTGTCGACTATGCGAAGTCACGGGAGCAGTTCGGGCGGCCCATCGGGGGATTCCAGCTCACCCAGGCCAAACTCGCCGACATGGCGGTCGAACTGCACAAGGGGATTCTGCTCGCCCACCATCTGGGGCGGCGCATGGATGCCGGCCGCCTGCGTCCCGAGCAGGTCAGCTTCGGCAAGCTCAACAACGTACGAGAGGCCATCGAGATCTGCCGTACCTCACGGACGATCCTCGGCGCCAACGGGATCTCGCTCGAATACCCCGTCATGCGGCACGCCACCAACCTCGAGTCGGTGCTGACCTACGAGGGCACCGTCGAGATGCACCAGCTCGTACTGGGCAAGGCGCTCACCGGACTCGACGCCTTCCGGTGAAACCCTGCGCGGGGGCAGGGCCGGTGAGCGGCCCTGCCTCAGCTCTGGTTGAAGAAACCGTCCGAACGGTGCGAGGCCGGCTCCCCGCTGATGATTTCCGTGTCGGCGGGCGTGAGCAGGAAAACGCGGTTGGAGACACGGTCGATCGAACCGCGCAGACCGAAGATGAGCCCCGCCGCGAAGTCGACGACGCGCTTGGCGTCGGACGCCTCCATGGCGGTGAGGTTCACGATGACCGGGACACCCTCGCGGAACAGCTCACCGATGGCGCGGGCGTCCCGGAAGCTGTCCGGGGTCACCGTGCCGATACGGCGGCCCTTGTCCTCGGCGGTGTCCGAAGCCACCTTGACCCGCGGGTCGGTGACCCAGGCATCCCCGGGCTGCTCGGTCCCTTCGGAGTAGTCGTCGTCGTAGTAACGCTCGTCATCGTTGTCGTCGACGAGGCCAAGCCAGGCACTCGCCTTGCGTACCGATCCCATGGACGCCTCCTCTCACAGCGGTCCTTCTTGCTTTCCGCATCCCTATGGTCATCCATGATGCGGTTGGCGCGCCAAGTGGATAGACGCCGCGCGGGGGGTTTGTGACGGTACTGGTGCAGAGCGAATCCGTCGAGAGCCCGCGTTTCCCAAGGGTCGTGCTGTACACAGATGCTGACTGTGAGTGAAATATGATTCTTCACGGCGTACGGGTGACGATCAGTGCGTACGGGTGAACGGAGTGGTCGGTACGATGCGGCAGCTCAACGCCGTATCAGAAGCAGCAGTAGCACCGGAAGTCACACGAGCCACGGGGGGATCGTCGTGTTCGGAATCGTCAGGCCATGTCGGCATCGGCTCGGTGAGAACCTCAAGTCCCAATGGGTTGCCCATTTGTGCGGACTGTGTCTCGCACTGCGCAAGGATCACGGTCAGTTCGCGCGGATCGTGACCAACTACGACGGGCTGCTCATATCCGTTCTGACGGAGGCTCAGGCCGCCAAGGCCGCCGAGGGACGCCGCACGGCGGGGCCTTGCCCGCTGCGCGGAATGCGTACCGCGTCCGTCGCGCAGGGAGAAGGGGCGCGGCTCGCGGCCGCCGTGTCGCTGGTGCTCGCCTCGGCCAAGGTGCGGGACCACCTCGCCGACGGGGACGGGCTGCTGGCGCGGAAGCCGGTGGCGCTCGCCGCGCGCCGGGTGGCCTCGAGCTGGGGTGCTGCGGGGGCCCGTGGCGGATCCGCCGTCGGGTTCGACACCGCGGTGCTCGTGGACGCCGTGGACCGGCAGACCGGTGTCGAGGCCCTCGCGGGTCCCGGGACGCCGGTGCTGACGGTCACCGAACCGACCGAGACGGCGACCGCGGCGGCCTTCGCGCACACCGCGGTCCTGGCCGGCCGGCCGGGCAACGCCGAGCCGCTCGCCGAGGCCGGGCGGCTGTTCGGACGCCTCGCACACCTCCTGGACGCCGTGGAGGACAGGGAAACTGACGCCGCGTCGGGCGCCTGGAACCCGCTCACCGCCACCGGGACCCCGCTCGCCGAGGCCCGACGGCTCGCCGACGACGCCGTGCACGGGATCCGGCTCGCGCTGCGTGAGGTGGAGTTCGACGACGGCAGCCTCGCCCACCGGCTGCTCGTGCACGAACTGCGCACCTCCGTCGACCGCGCCTTCGGTACGGCCTCCTGCGCGCACGGGGCGGCGCCTTCGCTGTCGGGGCCGTACGCCCCGCCCGGCGGCCCCGGTGGGCCGTTCCCGCCGCCCGAGCCGCCCCGGCGCGACCGGCGTGGACTGCTGGCGGGCTGCGCGGTGTGGGCCGGGCTGGCCTGTACGTGCCAGATGTGCTGCGGCGAGTACGAGGACCCGTGGAGCCGTCAGCGGAAGGACGGCCTCTGCAAGGGAACCGACTGCGGCGACTGTTGCGATTGCTGTGACTGCGGCTGCGATTGCTGCGATTGCTGTGACGGGTGCGACTGCTGCGACTGCGGTTGCGACTGCTGATTCGCCACGGCAGACGTCGTGTACGGAATGCGCCGGGCAGCGCGGACTCACCACCAGCGCCAAAGGGGCGCGGGGCTGTGGGAACTTGCCGTCAGTTCTTCAGTTCTTCAGTTCCGGTGGGGAGATCTGCGACTTGGTGATCGCCGAGCCTGTTGTGCCCCACTTCTTGAGGATCTTCTCGTACGTGCCGTCAGCTATCAGCTTGTTCACCGCCGACTGGAAAGCCGGGGCCAGTTTTGTGCCCTTCTTGAAGGCGAAGCCCACGTCCAGGCGGTGGTACTCGTTGAGGAACTTCACGCCCTGTTGCTGGGCCACGGCGTAGCGGAGGCCGTTGATGGTGGACATCACCACGTCGCTGCGGCCCTGCTGGAGGGAGGACCAGATGGCGCCGGTCTCGTTGTAGGTCTGCACCTTGTACGGCTTCTTGCCCGCGGTCGTGCAGAGCTTCTTGTTCTCCTCCAGCGTCGCCTCGAAGGTGGTGCCGGCGCCCGTTGCGACGTTCAGGCCGCACAGCTGCCTCAGGTCCGTGACCTTGGAGAGCTTGCTGTCCTTGCGGGCGGCGAAGCCCTGGCCGGTCAGGGTCTTGCCGTCGTCCAGGTAGGTGGTGCCGGGCGGGGTGCCGCCGACGCTGAACGCGACGGTGAGGCTTCTCGTGCCCGACGGCAGGAGTTTCGCCGACGCCTCGTCCTTGTGGACGCCGGAGACCACGTCCGTCGTGGGGATCTTGTCGGCCTTCGCCGAGGTACCCGCGCCGTCGGTCGAGCCGCCCGCACCGGAGCCGCAAGCGGTGAGCAGCACAGTGGCCGAGGTGATCAGGGCGAAAGGTGCAAAGAGGGTCCTGCTGGTACGCGTGAACGTGCGCATCGTGTGCGGTCTCCGGGAAGCAGGAAAGAGTGAAAGAGCACGAGGGGAGGGGTGCGTGCACGTGTGAAGGCGAAGCGGGAGAACGCTGGGAGCGCCCGGTCAGGGCGCGCAGTGGGGTCGGCTCAACAGGAACAGGACCACACTCGACCGAAGTCGATGTGGGAGCGCGTGACCAGCCACTGCTGTGGATGCATGGGCCAAGTGGAACAGGCATCCGGTTCTGCGTCAACTGACTTGAGACGTGCGGCTCACATGCCGGACAGCCTTGACAGTGAGGGGAAACGGCCCCGTACAGTCGATGGACGGCCCTGCTGAGGGGCTCGGCCGTAACGTGCTGTCGCTGTGCCCGGCCCGGCGCGCCTGTGTGAAGGCATCCACCGTGTTCGACCTACGCGTCACGGAGCCTTCGCATGTCTTCCGACACCCTCGCCAAAGTCCCCGCCGCGCCGGACATACCCGAACACGCGGACTCGCTGCGGATCGTTCCGCAGCGCCGGTTCGGTCAGTGGACCGCCGCTGTCCTCGTCCTCGCGCTCCTCGGGCTCGCACTCAACTCCGTACTGCGCAACAAGGCGTTCCAGTGGGACGTCGTCGCCGAGTACTTCACCTCGGACTCGGTGCTGCGCGGGCTGTGGCTCACCCTGTGGCTGACCGCGGTCGTGATGGTGCTCGGCTTTGCGCTGGGCACGCTGCTCGCCGCGTTCCGGCTGTCCGCCAACCCTGTGCTGAGAGCGGTGAGTTGGGGCTATGTCTGGCTCTTCCGGTCGATTCCGATCCTGGTGCAGCTGCTGCTGTGGTTCAACATCGGGGCGCTGTACCCGGAGCTGTTCGGGGTGAAGACCGTCAATCTGCTCGGGCCCGTCGAGGTCGCCGTCGTCGGGCTGACGCTGCACGAGGCCGCGTACGCCGCCGAGGTCGTGCGCGGCGGCATCCTGTCCGTCGACCGGGGGCAGATCGAGGCCGCCCAGGCGCTCGGGCTGAGCCGGTGGCGGCGCTGGCGGCGGATCGTGCTGCCGCAGGCGATGCGTTCCATCGTGCCGCCCGCCGGGAACATGCTGATCGGCACCCTCAAGGGCACCTCCATCGTCAGCGTCATCGCGGTGAACGACCTGCTCTTCTCGGCGCAGCTGATCTATCACCGCACCTACCAGGTCATTCCGCTGCTGATGGTGGCCACCCTCTGGTACACCGTCGTCACCTCGGTGCTCGGTGTCGGGCAGTACTACGTGGAGAAGCACTACGCCCGCGGTTCGGAGCGCGCGCGATGAGGCCCTCCCTGGTGATCGTCGGGGCCGGGCCGCGGGGGACCGGTCTCATCGAGCGGATCGCGGCCAACGCACCCGAGCTGTACGCCGGTTCGGGTCTCGACATCCATCTCGTCGACCCCCATCCGCCGGGCTCCGGACGCATCTGGCGTGCCGCACAGTCGCCGCTGCTGTGGATGAACTCCCACGCCGAGGACGTCACCATGTTCACCGACGAGACGGTGGCCATGGAGGGCCCGGTGCGGGAGGGGCCCACGCTGCACGAGTGGGCCGGCATCGACGGCCGTACCTTCGCGGACCGGCAGCTCCAGGGGGCCTATCTGCGCTGGGTGCATGAACAGGCCGTGGCCGACCTGCCCCCGGGCGTCGTCGTCCATCACCACCCGCGCCGTGCCCTTCGGGTCAGCGGACCGCGCGAGGGCCGTCAGCAGGTGTGGCTGGAGGGCCGCCCCCGCCCACTCCTGGCCGACCTCGTCGTGCTCACACTCGGCCACCTCGACGCCGAACTCGACGGACAGCAGGCCGAGTTGGCCGAGTACGCCCGTACTCACGGACTGATCCACCTTCCGCCCGACTTCACCGCCGACAGCGACCTGTCCGCGCTGAAGGCCGGTGAGCCCGTCCTCGTGCGCGGGTTCGGGCTCGCCTTCGTCGACCTGGTGGTGCTGCTCACCGAGGGGCGGGGCGGGCGGTACGAGGGCGACACCTATGTGCCGTCGGGGCAGGAGCCGGTGCTGTACGTCGGCTCGCGGCGCGGAGTGCCGTACCACTCGAAGATCGGCTACGACTGGAGCGGTGAACGGCCGCCGCTGCCGAGGTTCTTCGGGCCGCCCGAGGTCGAGGCGCTGCTCGCGCGCCCGGGCGGGTTCGACTTCCGGCGGGATGTGTGGCCACTGGTGGAGAAGGAGCTGGGGTTCGCGCACTACCACCGGCTGTTCACCGTGCATCCGGAGCGGACGGCCGTCGAATGGAGTGCCTTCGAGGAGAAGTACGCGGCCGCCTCCCACGTGGCCAAGCGGGAGGCGCTCGTGGCGTCCGCCGTGCCCGACCCCGCCGACCGGCTCGACCTGGCCGCGCTCGACCACCCGCTGGACGGGGTGCGGTACGGCTCCTTCGAGGAGTTCCAGGAGGGGCTGCGCGGTTATGTCGAGCATGACCTGAGCAGACGTCATGATCCTGAACACAGCCCCGACCTGGCCGTGTTCCTCGGGCTGCTCTCCGTCTACGGTCAGCTGGTCCGGCTCGGTGGCATCGGACCCTGGTGGCACGGCTTCTTCAGCTATCTGGCCTCCGGGCCGCCCGGTCCGCGGCTGCGGCAGATGCTGGCGCTGTCCCGTGCCGGGGTCCTGAAGTTCCTCGGCGCCGACATGACCGTCAGCGCCGAGGGCGGGGTGTTCCGGGCGTCCAGTGCCACCGTTCCGGGCGCCTTCGTCGAGGCACGGGCGCTGGTCGAGGCGCGGCTGCCCGAGCCCACCGTCGGACGGGCCCGCGACACCCTGCTGCGCGAACTGCACGCCGACGGCGCCGTCGAGACCCCCGACGGGCTGCTCCGGGTGGACCCCGCCGACGGGCGGCTCCTCGACGGGGCCGGGCGGCCGCATCCCCGGCGGTTCGCGCTCGGGCCGTACACCGACGGACGCACGCCCGGCGCCTTCACCCGGCCGCGCACCGGGGGGCCCGCCTTCCGGCAGAACGACGCCACCGCACGGGCGGCGCTGCGGTTCCTGCGCGAGCTGGCCGGCAGCGCGGCCGCCTGACCCGCCCCCACCCACTCCCGAGGAAGTGCCCCGATGAGCGTCATGGTCGACATCAGATCCGTCCACAAGAGCTTCGGCTCGCTCGAGGTCCTCAAGGGCATCGACCTGGAGGTGCGCACCGGCGAGGTGACCGTGGTCCTCGGCCCGTCCGGCTCCGGCAAGTCGACGCTGCTGCGCACCATCAACCACCTGGAGAAGGTGGACCACGGCGCGATCAGCGTGGACGGCACGCTGGTCGGCTACCGGCGCTCCGGCGACAAGCTGCACGAACTGCCCGAGCGTGAGGTGCTCAAGCAGCGCATCCGGATCGGGTTCGTCTTCCAGAACTTCCATCTGTTCCCGCACCTCACCGTGGTGGACAACATCATCGAGGCGCCCGTGTCCGCGCTGAAACGGCCGCGCAAGGAGGCCCTCGAGAGTGCGCGCCGGCTGCTGGAGCGGGTGGGTCTCGCGGACAAGGCCGACGTCTACCCGCGGCAGCTCTCCGGCGGACAGCAGCTGGGGGTGCCCCAGGCCGTTCAGGCACTGGGGGAGGGTGGCCATCGCACGGGCGCTGGCACTGGAGCCCAAGCTGCTGCTCTTCGACGAACCGACGTCCGCGCTCGACCCCGAGCTGGTCGGCGAAGTCCTCGACGTCCTCAGGGACCTGGCCCAGCAGGGCACCACGATGATCGTCGTCACGCACGAGATCGGCTTCGCCCGCGAGGTCGCCGACACGGTGGTGTTCATGGCCGACGGAAAGATCGTCGAGCAGGGCCCGCCCGGTGACGTCCTGGACGCTCCCCGCCACGAGCGGACCCGCGTGTTTCTCTCCAAGGTTCTCTGAAAGGTCCCGCCACATGACCTCATCGCACGGCCGGGGGCTGTTGCACCTGGCCGCCGCCCTGGACCAGCCGGCGGTGTTCGACGCCGGCTCCCACATCGAACTGGCGCGGCTCGCCGAGCGCGGCGGCCTGGACTTCGTCACGCTGGACGACACCTTCGCCCGCCCCGGACCCGACGCCCTCGCCGTCCTGTCCCGCGTCGCCCCCGCCACGGCCCGCATCGGCCTGGTCCCCACCGTCACCACCACGCACACCGAGCCCTTCCACGTCCAGGCCGCGGTCGCCACCCTCGACTGGGTCAGCCGCGGCCGGGCCGGCTGGCGGATCGACGTGTCCACCACCGAGGGCGAGGCCCGCCTCTTCGGCCGCCGGCATGCCGTGACCACCGAAGAGCTGTGGCGCGAGGCCGGCGAAGTCGCCGACGTGGCCGCGAGGCTGTGGGACAGCTGGGAGGACGACGCCGAGATACGGGACCTGGCGACCGGCCGCTTCATCGACCGGGACAAGCTGCACCACGTCGACTTCACCGGCGCCGGCTTCTCGGTGAAGGGACCCTCGATCGTGCCGCGGCCCCCGCAGGGCCACCCCGTCCGCGTGGTCGACGCCACCGAGGGACACACCCGGCCCACCGCCGCCCGGTACGCCGACGTGGCCCTCGTGCGGGCCGCGAGCCCCGCGCAGGCCGCCGCCGTACGGGACCAACTCCGCCAGTCGGCCGCCGAGTTCGGGCGCAATCCCGACCACCTGCGGGTCCTCGTGAGCCTCCTTGTCGACCTCGGCGACGGCGAGCACGCGGCCGAGCCGGGCCACGGCGGGGGCGGCCCCCGGCAGACCGTGCAGGGCCCGCTGTACCGGGGCGGCCCCGTGGACCTCGCCGAACTGATCACCGGCTGGCACGCGGACGGGGTCGTCGACGGCTTCCACCTCACGCCCACCGAGCCGCGCCGTGACCTGGAGCGGCTCGTCAACGGGACGGTGGCGCTGCTCCAGCACCGCGGCCTGTTCCGCACCTTCTACCCGGGCAGCACCCTGAGGGAGCACCTGGGCCTCGCCAGGCCCGCCAACCGGTACGCCGTGACAGGGGGAGCGTCATGACCGTACGACGCAAGCAGATACGTCTCGCGGCGCACTTCCCGGGGGTCAACAACACCACGGTGTGGGCCGATCCGCGGTCGCGGTCGCAGATCGACTTCTCGTCCTTCGAGCACCTCGCCCGCACCGCCGAACGCGGCCTGTTCGACTTCTTCTTCCTCGCGGAGGGGCTGCGGCTGCGCGAACACAAGGGCCGTATCCACGACCTCGACGCGGTGGGGCGGCCCGAGTCGCTCACCGTGCTGAACGCGCTGGCCGGCGTCACCGAACACCTCGGCCTCGCCGCCACCGTCAACGCCACCTTCAACGAGCCCTACGAACTCGCCCGCAGGCTGGCCACCCTGGACCACCTCAGCGGCGGCCGCGCGGCCTGGAACGTGGTGACCTCCTCCGACGCCTTCACCGGCGAGAACTTCCGGCGCGGCGGCTTCCTCGACCGGGCGGACCGGTACCCGCGCGCCGCCGAATTCGTGTGCGTGGCAAGGAAGTTGTGGGACTCCTGGACCCCCGAGGGCATCTCCCGGCCGTTCGCGCACCGTGGGCAGCACTTCGACATCGCGGGCGAGTTCACCGTGCCGCGCTCACCGCAGGGGCACCCGGTCGTCATCCAGGCCGGGGACTCCGGCGAGGGACGGGAGTTCGCCGCGTCCACGGCCGACGTCGTCTTCACCCGGCACCGCACGCTGGAGGCGGGGCGTTCCTTCTACGCCGATGTGAAGCGCCGCCTGGAGAAGTACGGCCGCGCCCCGGACGACCTGAAGATCATGCCCGGTGTCACCGTCGTCCTCGGCGACACCGCCGCCGAGGCCCAGGAGAGGGCCGCCGAGATCCGGCGGCAGCAGGTGTCCCCGCAGAACGCGATCATCGCCCTGGAACAGATCTGGGGTGTCGACCTGTCGGCGTACGACCCCGACGGCCCGCTCCCCGAGATCGACCCGGTGGCGGACTCCGCGATCACCCAGGGACGGACCCGGCGCGGCGACACCGTGGCGGTCGCCGAGATGAGGGAGGCGCGCCCGTCCAAGGAGAAGGGGCTGTCCATCCGGCAGACCGTGATCGAGGCGGGCGGCCGGCAGTCCTTCATCGGCACGCCCGAGGCCGTCGCCGCCGAACTCGACGAGTACGTGCGGAAGGACGCCGCCGACGGCTTCATCCTGCAGCCCCTGATCACCCCGGTCGGACTCGACGAGTTCGTGGACCGGGTGGTGCCGCTGCTGCAGGAGCGAGGCGTCTTCCGTACGGCGTACCAGGGCGCGACGCTGCGCTCCCATCTCGGCCTGCCCGACCCGGTACCGTCCGTCAGCGCCTGAACGGCCGGCGCCTCAGGGGCGAGGGCCATCCGGAAGGGCGACTTCCGGACATCCCCCGCTGCTGGGCTTCCGTCCGTTCCCCGCCGCCGGGGAACATGCGGGCGAGGCGGGCGTCCGCAACCTGGTCCGAACCAGGGCAGAGATGGCCAAAACTCATGGTTCGTTGAGGGGTTGACGGCCGAAAGGCGCCCTTGCATCTACCGGCCGTTCGGCCGAATACTCCCCGCAAGCGCTTGTCAGGGGCACGGCGTGTCCGGAATCCGGACGAACGCGGCCCTGGCTGCGCCTCACGGGCCCCGACCCCACGCGGGCCCCCGACTTCCCCTTGGGAGGAACGAACGTGAGGATCAAGCGCACCACCCCCCGCAGCGGCATTGCGAGACGGAGCCGGCTGATCGCCGTCACCACCGGTCTCGTGGCCGCCGCAGCGATCGCGGTCCCCAGCGCGAACGCGTCCACCGCCACCCCCTTCAGCACGGCCCAGCTCAGGAGCGCCGACGCCTCGGTGCTCAAGGCGGACGTCCCGGGCACCGCCTGGGCCGTCGACAGCAAGACCAACCGTGTCGTCGTCACCGTCGACAGCACGGTCTCCAAGGCCGAGATCGCGAAGATCAAGCGGCAGGCCGGCAGCAACGCCGGCGCCCTCACCATCAAGCGCACCTCCGGGCAGTTCAAGCCGCTGATCAGTGGCGGCGACGCCATCTACGGCGGCCAGTACCGCTGCTCCCTCGGCTTCAACGTGCACAGCGGGAGCACCTACTACTTCCTGACCGCGGGCCACTGCGGTGAGGTCGCCTCCACCTGGTACTCCAACTCGGGCCACACCACGACCCTGGGCACCAACGTCGGCTACAGCTTCCCGGGCAACGACTTCGCGCTGGTGCGCTACACCAACTCGTCGATCTCGCACCCGAGCACGGTCGGCAGCCAGACCATCACCAGCGCGGCCACCCCGAGCGTCGGCACCACGGTCTACCGCCGAGGCTCCACCACCGGCACGCACAGCGGCCGGGTCACCGCCCTGAACGCCACCGTCAACTACGGCAGCGGCGACGTCGTCTACGGACTGATCCAGACCACGGTCTGCGCCGAGGGCGGCGACAGCGGCGGTCCGCTCTACGGCGGCAGCGTGGCCTACGGTCTGACCTCCGGCGGCAGCGGCGACTGCACCTCCGGCGGCACGACCTTCTTCCAGCCGGTCACCGAGGCCCTGAGCTACTACGGCGTGAGCATCGGCTGACGCCCGCTGTTCCCGGCCCCCGTGCGCAACCGGCGCGCGGGGGCTCCCTCTTGTCCGGGTGACGGAGTTACCTTCGAAGTACACGTGGTGCTCGGTCCCCTGGGGGCGGCATGGTCGAGGAGCTGGTGGCGGCGGGAGCGACCCTCGCGTCCGCCGGTGTGGTGTACGTGATGGCGGCGGCGCGGGTCGTCAAGCAGTACGAACGCGGTGTGGTGTTCCGGCTCGGCAGGCTCCGAGACGAGGTGCGCGGGCCGGGGTTCACGATGATCGTGCCGTTCGTGGACCGGCTCCAGAAGGTCAACATGCAGGTCGTGACGATGCCGGTGCCCGCGCAGGAGGGCATCACCCGGGACAATGTCACGGTGCGGGTGGACGCCGTCGTCTACTTCAAGGTCACCGGGCCGGCCGAGGCGGTCGTCCGGGTCGAGGACTACCGGTTCGCGGTCGCGCAGATGGCGCAGACTTCGCTCAGGTCCATCATCGGCAAGAGCGAACTGGACGATTTGCTGTCCAACCGGGAAAAACTCAACCAGGGACTGGAGTTGATGATCGACAGCCCGGCGGTGGAGTGGGGCGTCACCATCGACCGCGTCGAGATCAAGGACGTGTCCCTGCCGGAGACCATGAAGCGCTCGATGGCCCGGCAGGCCGAGGCCGACCGGGAGCGCCGGGCCCGGGTCATCAACGCCGACGCCGAACTCCAGGCGTCGAAGAAGCTCGCCGAGGCCGCGCAGCAGATGGCGGACACCCCGGCCGCGCTGCAACTGCGGCTGCTGCAGACGGTGACGGCCGTCGCCGCCGAGAAGAACTCCACGCTCGTGCTGCCGTTCCCGGTGGAGCTGCTGCGATTCCTGGAGAAGGCGCAGCAGACGGCCGGGGCGCCCCAGCAGCTTCCGCAGCAGCCGGTACGGGAGCCGCAGCAACCGGTGCAGGAGCAACTGCCGCCGCCCGTGCCGCGCTTGGAGCCCGGCCCTGAGGGGTCGAAATCCGGACAGGACTAGACCTCACGCACCGCACACGGGCTACTCGCTCGTAGTGTTTGCAGAGCGAAGACATGGGGTGACCGTGGACCGTCAAAAACATGGGGGCGCACATCCCGCGTTCTACGCGCGTCCTGAAGACGCCCTTGTGTGCTCCCTGCCGCTCTCGGGATAGTAGGCGCTGTTCAACGCCTTCCGGTTCGCGAGGTCCCCACAACCTCCCGGACCGACCCCCCACAGGAGGACGTGAGTTGAAGCACCGACGCATACCCAAGCGGCGTGCAGCCGTGGTAGGTGCGGGCATAGCCGCACTGGTGGCCGCGGGAGTCACCTTCCAGACTGCGAACGCCAGCGAGCCCTCGAAGACCTCGGCGCCCGAGACCCTGTCGGCCGTGGCGGCCGGAAAGCTCGCCTCGGCCCTCGGCCGGAACCTCGGCGCCGACGCGGCGGGAACGTATTACGACGCGAAGGCGAAGAGCCTCGTCGTGAACGTCCTCGACCAGGCCGCCGCCAAGACCGTCGAGGCGGCCGGCGCCAAGGCGAGACTCGTCGAGAACTCCCTCGCCGAACTCGACGCCGCCCGTACGACGCTGACCAAGGACGCCACCATCCCCGGCACCTCGTGGTCGACGGACCCGGTGAGCAACAAGGTCGTCGTCACCGCCGACAAGACCGTCTCCAAGGCCGAGTGGGCCAAGCTCTCCAAGGTCGTCGACGGGCTCGGCGCCAAGGCCGAACTCAAGCGTTCGAAGGGGGAGTTCAAGCCCTTCGTCGCGGGCGGCGACGCCATCTCCGGCTCGGGCGGGCGCTGCTCGCTCGGCTTCAACGTGACCAAGGGCGGCGAGGCGTACTTCCTCACCGCGGGGCACTGCACCGACGCCATCAAGACCTGGTCGGACTCCAGCGGCAACCAGATCGGCGAGAACGCAGACTCCCAGTTCCCGGGCAATGACTTCGGCCTGGTCAAGTACACCGCCGACGTGGACCACCCGAGCGCGGTCGACCTCTACAACGGCTCCTCGCAGTCCATCACCCACGCCGCCGAGGCCACGGTCGGCGAGAAGGTGACCCGCAGCGGCTCCACCACCCAGGTGCACACCGGCACGGTCACCGGCCTGAACGCCACCGTGAACTACTCGGAGGGCACGGTCAGCGGTCTCATCCAGACCGATGTCTGCGCCGAGCCCGGCGACAGCGGCGGCTCGCTCTTCGACGGCGACGCGGCGATCGGCCTCACCTCCGGCGGCAGCGGCGACTGCACCTCCGGCGGCGAGACCTTCTTCCAGCCGGTCACCGAGGCGCTGTCGGCCGAGGGCGCCCAGATCGGCTGATCGTCGGCTCCGCCGGTTGCGCGAAGTTGTGTGAAGTTGCCTGATGGTCCCGCCCCGCGCGCGAGGGGCGGGACCTTCGCGTACCTGAGCGCTACTGCACCTGAGTCGGCAGGGGCTCTCCCGCGCGCTTCTCGCGCAGCACCGCCGCGACCAGCGTGATCGCGATCCCGGCCACCGCCCAGGCCGACAGCACCAGCAGTGAGGCGGTCGTGTCGTTGCCCTTGAAGTACGCGATCGACCGCGCCGCCCAGGTTCCGGCGCCCGGCGGCAGTGCCGGCCCGATCGCCTTCCAGAACGGCGGCAGCATCGGCAGTGGGAAGGCGCCGCCCGCGCTCGGATTGCCCGCGATCACCACGAGCAGGATCGCCAGGCCGATGCCGACGATCCCGAAGATCCCCTGGAGCGCGAGCGTCGCCGCCCCGACCGCGAAGGTGATCAGCGCCCCCAGCCCCCACAGGGCCATCACGCTCCCCGGCAGGGCGCCCAGGATGGGGCCCACGATCACCGCCCCGCCGAGCCCGCCGACGATCGAGACCAGCGCCATCACGACCAGCCGGATCGCCGCGCGGCGCGGGGTGGCGGGCCGGGCGCCCGTGCTGATCGCCAGGACCGAGGCGCACAGATAGCCGCCGACGCACCAGCCCACGACCACATAGAAGGAGGACAGTCCGTCGAAGTCCTCGGACGAGGCGGGGGCCACGTCCACCGTCCGGACGGTCCGCTGCTGGGAGGCCTCCAGGAGGGTGAGGTACTGCTGGAGGGTGTTCGCGAGAACGGTGCCGCCGCCGCTGGCGACCAGGAGGGTGTCGGTCGTGCGGGCCGGGTTGATCAGCAGTGCGCCGTCGATGTCCCGGTTCAGGATCTGCGCCCGTGCTGTCGCCTCGTCCGCCACCACGCGTGGGTCGAAGGGCGAACCCGGCAGCTTGTCCAGTCGGGCCACCGCCTGCTCGGCCGCGGCCTTGGGTGCGACGACTCCGAAGGGCACGTCCTTGGGCTTCGGATCGTGCAGCGCTCCCACATAGGAGGCGATGAACAGCAGCTGGAGGGCGATCACGCCGACGACCAGCAGTGTGGCGCGCGGGGTGACCGCGTCCTTCGCCTCGGCGAGAAAGCTCCTCTGTGCCATGTCCTCACCGTCCGGGGTGGCGCACGTTTCCGCAGGTGGGGGAGGGCCGAACGGTTGTCGCACACTCGTTCGGTTTTTGGTCTATGGTGGGGGTGGGGCAGTCGGGAACTGGTGTTCGATATCTTCGATGGCTTCGACAACGAGACAGCTCAGACAGCGGGAGGTGCGGATGCCTGGCTTCACCCATCTGCACACCGTCTCCGGGTTCTCCCTGCGCTACGGCGCCTCGCACCCGGAGCGGCTGGCGGAGCGCGCCTTCGAACGGGGCATGGACGCCCTCGCCCTCACCGACCGCGACACCCTGGCCGGTACGGTCCGCTTCGCCAAGGCCTGCGCCAGGGCGGGCGTCCGCCCGCTGTTCGGCGCGGAACTTGCGGTGCAGCAGCCCGCCCGGCTGCGCGAGGACGATCCCGTACGACGGGAACGGCGCCGCACTCCCGTACGCGGCGGTGCCTTCATCGACGAGTCGACCCCCCGCGTCACCTTCCTCGCCCGGGACGGCGCCCGCGGCTGGGCCGACCTGTGCCGCCTGGTCACCGCGGCGCACTCCGCCGACGGCCCACCCCTGCTGCCCTGGACCGACAACCGTGCCGAGGGCCTGACCGTCCTGCTCGGCCCCGCCTCCGACGTGGGCCGCGCCCTCGCCGCCGGCCGCCCCGACCGCGCGGCCAGGCTGCTCGCCCCCTGGCGCGAGGTCTACGGCGACGCCCTGCGCCTCGAGACGGTCTGGCACGGCCGCAAGGGCACCGGCCCCGGCTCCCTGCGCCTGGCCGCCCGCACCCTCGGCTTCGCCGCCGAGCAACGCATCCGCCCGGTGCTCAGCAACGCCGTCCGCTACGCCGACCCCGGCCTCGGCCCGGTCGCCGACGTCCTGGACGCGGCCCGCCGGCTGGTCCCCGTCGACCCGGCGAAGGAACTGGACTCGGGCGAGGCCTGGCTCAAGGGTGCGGGCGACATGCTGCACACCGCCGAGCGGATCGTCGAGGCCGCCGGCTACCGGCGCGACACCGCCCACCGTCTGCTGGAGCAGACGCAGACGACGGCCGCCGAGTGCCTGGTCGACCCCGAGGACGACCTCGGCATGGGCGCCGTCCACTTCCCCGAGCCGCACCTCGTGGGCGCCGGCCGCCGTACCGCCCAGCGGGCGCTGGCCTCGCGGGCGGCGGCCGGCATGGTGCTGCACGGCTACTCCGACAGGCGCGCCTACTGGGAGCGGATGCACCGCGAGCTGGACATCATCGCCCACCACGGCTTCGCCTCCTACTTCCTGACGGTCGCTCAAGTGGTGGACGACGTACGGAAGATGGGCATCCGGGTGGCGGCCCGCGGCTCCGGAGCGGGCTCCCTGGTCAACCATCTCCTCGGCATCGCGAACGCCGACCCGGTCGAGCACGGACTGCTGATGGAGCGCTTCCTGTCCAAGGAGCGGGTCGTGCTCCCCGACATCGACATCGACGTGGAGTCCGCACGCCGGCTGGAGGTCTACCGCGCGATCATCGCCCGGTTCGGCGAGGAGCGGGTCGCCACGGTCGCGATGCCGGAGACGTACCGCGTCCGCCACGCGATCCGTGACGTCGGGGCGGCCCTGTCCATGGACCCGGCCGACATCGACCGCATCGCCAAGTCCTTCCCGCACATCCGCGCCCGCGACGCCCGCGCGGCACTGGAGGAACTGCCCGAACTACGCGCACTGGCAGGGGAGCTTCAGCGGGAAGGGGCGCGCTACGGACGGCTCTGGGAACTGGTGGAGGCGCTCGACGCCCTCCCGCGCGGGGTCGCCATGCACCCCTGCGGAGTGCTCCTCTCCGACGCGTCCCTGTTGAACCGTACGCCGGTCATGCCGACCAGTGGCGAGGGCTTCCCCATGTCGCAGTTCGACAAGGACGACGTCGAGGACCTCGGACTGCTCAAACTCGACGTGCTCGGGGTGCGGATGCAGTCGGCGATGGCGCACGCGGTCGCCGAGGTGCGGCGGGCCACGGGGGAGCGGATCGACCTGGACGCGCTCCAGGGCGGCGACCCGGCGACGTACCGGCTCATCCGTTCCACCGAGACCCTGGGCTGCTTCCAGATCGAGTCGCCGGGCCAGCGGGACCTGGTGGGGCGCCTGCAGCCCGCCACCTTCCACGATCTCGTCGTCGACATCTCCCTCTTCCGCCCCGGCCCGGTCGCCGCCGACATGGTGCGGCCGTTCATCGAGGCGCGGCACGGGCGGGCGCCGGTCCGCTATCCGCACCCGGACCTGGAGGAACCGCTGAAAGGGACGTACGGGGTCGTCGTCTTCCACGAACAGATCATCGACATCGTGGCCATCATGACCGGCTGCGGACGCGGCGAGGCGGACCGGGTGCGGCGCGGGCTGTCGGACCCGGAGTCGCAGGGCCGGATCAAGGTGTGGTTCGCCCAGCACGCGGCGGCGGCCGGGTATGACGCAGAAACGATTCGGCGAACCTGGGAGATCATCGAGGCCTTCGGTAGTTACGGCTTCTGCAAGGCGCACGCGGTCGCCTTCGCCGTGCCGACGTACCAGTCGGCGTGGCTGAAGGCGCACCACCCGGCCGCCTTCTATGCCGGGCTGCTCACGCACGACCCCGGCATGTATCCGAAGCGGCTGCTGCTGGCGGACGCGCGGCGGCGCGGGGTGCCGGTGCTGCCGTTGGATGTGAACAAGTCGGCGGTCGCCCACCGTATCGAACTGGTGTCTGAATCGGAGGAGCCCAGGGGATCCAAGGGATTCAAGGAAGCCTGGGGGCTGCGGCTGGCCCTCTCCGACGTGTACGGCATCAGCGAGGCCGAGGCGGCGCGGATCGCGGAGGGGCAGCCGTACGCCTCGCTGCTGGACTTCTGGGAGCGGGCGCGGCCGAGCAGGCCGCTGGCCCAAAGGCTGGCCCAGGTCGGAGCGTTGGACTCCTTCGGCGCCAACCGGCGTGATCTGCAACTGCACTTGGCCGAGCTGCACCGGGGCGCCCGGGGTGCGGGCGGTGGCCAACTCCCGCTGGCGGGCGGGCGGAAGACGGCATCCGCCGGGCTGCCGGACCTGTCGGAGGCGGAGAAGCTCAGTGCCGAACTGGGAGTGCTGTCGATGGACGCCTCGCGCAATCTGATGGACGATCACCGGGCCTTCCTCGACGAGCTGGGCGTGGTCTCCGCGCGCCGGCTGCGCGAGACCGGGCACGGTGAGACGGTCCTCGTGGCGGGCGCCAAGGCGGCGACGCAGACCCCGCCGATCCGCTCCGGCAAGCGTGTCATCTTCTCCACCCTGGACGACGGCACGGGCCTGGTCGACCTCGCCTTCTTCGACGACTCCCACGACGCCTGCGCCCACACCGTCTTCCACTCCTGGCTGCTGCTGGTGCGCGGAGTGGTGCAGCGGCGCGGCCCGCGCAGCCTCAGCGTGGTGGGCGCCGCCGCCTGGAACCTCGCCGAACTGGTCGAACTGCGCGCCGAGGGCGGCCTGGACGAGGTGGCGAAGCGGCTGGCGCAGCCGCTGCCGGAGGGCGGCGGGGATTCGGCCCACGGCCGGCGGATCCAGCTGCCCACCGGATACGAGATGAACCCGTGGGCCGATCTGCGGCCGGCGGGCCAAGAGCCCTCACAGGTACGGAAGTTGTGGCACCAGAGCCCGGGGAGTGCGGGATGACCATCGTGTGCGTACGTTTCCAGCTGCCTTCGGCGTCCGAGGCCGCGCTGCCGGGGCTGCTCGGGCTGCTGGAGGAGTTCACCCCGGTCGTCCAGGCGCTGCCGCCGGACGCGGCGCTGGCCGATCTGCGGGGCGCCGAGCGGTACTTCGGGCGCAGCGCGGTCGAGCTGGCGGCGGTGATCCGGGTGCGCGCCCTCGCCCTGTACGGCGTCGACTGCGCGATCGGCGCCGGGCCGGGCCCGATGCTGGCCCGGGTGGCGCTGGGCGCGGCCGGGCCCGGGCTGACCTGCGAGGCCCCCGGTGATCCGGACGGCATCGCGGAGTTCCTCGCGGACCGCCCCGTCACCGCGCTCCCCGGCGTCGGCGCGGCCACCGCCCGCACCCTGAACGAGTACGGCCTCGACACCCTGGGGCTGGTCGCCGCCGCACCGCTCTCCACACTCCAGCGCCTGATCGGTGCGAGGGCGGCCCGCGAACTGCACGAGAAGGCGAGCGGCGTGGACCGCGGCCGGGTCGTCCCGAACGCCGTCTCCCGCTGCTTGGCCGCCGAACGCCCCTTCACCCGCGACGAGTTGTCCCCGGACCGGCACCGCCGCGCGCTGCTCTGTGCCGCCGAGGAACTGGGCGCCCGGCTGCGCGCCCTGGACAAGGTCTGCGGCACCCTCACCCTCACCGCGCGCTACGCCGACCGCACCGCGACGACCCGCACCCGCACCCTCAAGGAACCCACCGCCCACTCGGCCGCCCTGACCAGGACGGCGTACGACATGTACGAGTCCCTGGGCCTCCAGCGCGCCCGGGTCCGCGCCCTCGCCCTCCGCGCCGAGTCCCTCGGCCCCGCCGAACAGGCCTCCTACCAGCTCACCTTCGACCCGGTGGACGAGAAGGCCCGCCGCATCGAGGAGGTCGCGGACCGGGTACGGGCGAAGTTCGGACCGGGGGCGCTGCGACCGGGGGCACTGGCGGCATAGGCCTCAGTTGGCCCACGGGGGAGTGATGCGGGTGCCGTCGGCGAGGACCGCCTCCAGGCCGATGGACGTGGTGACCCACGAGATCGCCGTCTGATCGGTGGGGTTCTCGACGCCGAGGCTCGCGCCGGGGTTGACGATCACCGTGTCGCCGGCGGTGATGCGGTCGGTGCGGCCGTCGACGGTGATGAGCAGTTCCCCGATGAGGAGATGGAGGATCTCCTCGCGATTGACCGTGTGCACCGGCGCCTTGGTCCCGGCGGGGATCTCACCACGCCAGGCGCACAGCTCCTTGCTGCCGGCGAGCGGGTTGGCGTACGAGACGAAGCGGGCGCCGTGTATCTCGTGGGTGACGGCTTCGGACGTGCGGATGACGGGCATGGCTGACTCCGATCCATATGGTCAAGCAGCTTGACTACCTCGCCCCATAGTCAAGCTGCTTGACCTTCCCGTCAAGGGTGTTTCAATGCCTCCGTGCACAACTCCGAGGCCATGGCCCTGTCTGCCGCCCTGCTCGCCGTCGCCGGTGAGCTCACGCAACGCATCAATGCGGGCGTGGTCGCCCGCGGTTTCGAGGGGGTGCGGCCCGCGCACGGCTTTGCCTTCGCGCGGCTGGCCCCGGACGGAGCGACGGTCACCGACCTCGCGGTCCATCTCGGCGTCACCAAGCAGGCCGCCAGTCAGCTCGTCGACGAGATCGTGCGGAAGGGCTACGCCGAGCGTCGCGCGCACCCCGTGGACGCCCGCGCCAAGTTGATCGTGCTCACCGAGCAGGGGTGGGCGTGTACGCGGGCCGCGGAGGAGGCTGCCGCGGAGGTGGTGCAGGAGTGGGGTGCCGTGCTCGGTGAGGCTGAAGTGCGGGCCCTGGGCGGGCAGTTGGGGCGCATTGCGCCCTATGGGCCCATCCGGCCCGCCTGGTGAGGGTTCCGGTGTGGGCTACTGGCGAGTCAGTTACCACTGGAAGTTTTTACTGACGCGTAACTTCACACTTGCACTACTCGCCCGTAACTTGACGAGTGAACAGCATCCTTCGTGATCCGGATCACAGGGCGTAAGGCCATCGCAACTCCCTTGAGCCGCAAGGAGATCACACGATGCTGCCCTGGAAACGAGTGCTCAGACCCCTGACCGCGCTGCTTCTGACCGCCGCGGTCGTCACCGTCCCCGCCGCCACCGCCGCCCACGCCGCCGACACGGCGGCAGCCTCGTCGAGCGGCTGGAACGACTACTCCTGCAAGCCGTCCGCCGCCCATCCCCGACCCGTCGTCCTGGTGCACGGCACCCTCGCCAACTCCGTCGACAACTGGCTGGCTCTCGCCCCGTATCTGGAGGACCGCGGCTACTGCGTCTTCTCCTTCGACTACGGCCAGCTGCCGAACGTCCCCGCCTTCTACGGCCTCGGCCCCATCGACAAGTCGGCGGAGCAGCTGTCCGCCTACGTCGACAAGGTGCTCGCCGCGACCGGTGCCGCCAAGGTCGACCTCGTCGGCCATTCACAGGGCGGCATGATGCCCCGCTACTACCTCAAGTTCCTCGGCGGAGCCGCCAAGGTGAACGCCCTCGTCGGCATCGCGCCCGACAACCACGGCACCGACCTCGACGGGTTCACCAAGCTGCTGCCGTACTTCCCCGGCGCCGCGGACCTGATCTCCGCCTCGACACCCGGGCTGGCCGACCAGATCGTCGGATCCGCCTTCCTCACCAAGCTCAACGCGGGCGGGGACACCGTCCCCGGCGTCCACTACACGGTCCTCGCCACCAAGTACGACGAGGTGGTCACGCCGTACAGCAGTCAGTTCCTGAGCGGTTCGGACGTGCACAACGTGCTGCTGCAGAACCTGTGCGCACTCGACCTCTCCGAGCACGCCCTGATCGGGCTGACCGACCGGATCGCCTTCCATGAGGTGTCCAACGCCCTCGACCCGGCGCGTGCCTCCGCCACCACCTGTGCGTCGGTACTGAGCTGACGCACTCTCGGGGCCTGTCCGACCTGAGCCGCCGGACAGGCCCCGCGCTTTTCCGCCCTCTCAGCGGCCGTGCCGACCGGAGTCGCCGGTCGTGCGGCGGCGGACCGAGGAGACCGAGAGGAACAGCGCCGCCGCACCGAGCGCCAGGGCGGCCGCGCCGCCGACGGCGAGGTACGAGGTGCTGTCGTCGGCGCCCGTCTCGGCGAGGTTCTCCGACGCCCCGGCCGCCGTGGGCCCGTTGGCCGAGGCTGCGGTCCTCGGCTCCGCGGAGGTGCTCGCGTCGGCGTCACCGTGACCGTGGTGCTCGACCGTCGACTTGTCGGCACCCGCCTCGATCTGCCGGTCGGAGGGGGCGGAGGCGGTCGGCGCCGGGGACGAACTGCTCGTCGTACCACTGCCGCTGTTCTTTCCGCCGAAGCTCACGTCCGAGCAGGAGTAGAACGCCTCCGGGCTGTCCGAGCGCTGCCAGATCGCATACAGGAGCTGCTTGCCGGAGCGCTCGGGGAGGGTGCCGGCGAACGTGTAGAAACCGCCCGAGGCGACCGGGTCGGTGGCCGTCGCCACCGGGTGCTCCAGGTCCAGGTCGGACCAGGACAGCGGGTGCGACGGGTCGTAGCCGGCCTTGGTGACGTACACCTTGAAGGTGCCTCTGTGCGGGGCGGTCACGCGGTACTTGAAGGTGTACGAACCCGCGCTCACCCTCGTCGCCGGCCAGTCCGCGCGGGCCAGGTCGAGCCCCTTGAACTCCTCGTTGTTCGCGCTGCACAGCCTGCCGTCCGGGATCAGCGTCCGGTGCTGCCCGTTCGCGTCCCCGATCCGGATGCCGTTCCAGTCGTAGAGCGCCTGGGTGCCGCCGACCGCGACCGCCGCCCTGCACGCGTCCGACTTCGGGCTCTCCGGGCCCTCCGCGTAGCACTGCGCGACCCGGCTGACCGGATCGCCCATAGTGCCGTGCGCGGACGCCGGCCCGGCGGCGAGGACGGTCAGGGCGAGCGGGGCGGCGCCGAGGGCGGTGACAGCGGCGACCTTGCGGCGGCGTGCGGGCATACGGAATCTCCTGTGAACGGTCCTGACGCGTGGGGCGGGACGGGGGGCGAATCCCGTGGGGCGCGATCAGAAGCTAGCTCCAAGAAACCGTGAAATCGCCTGCTGGAGGCGGGTGATGGAGATCCTTATGGTGCCGTTAAGGCAGGACTAATTGAGGGCTCAGGAAGGCGAGGGGGAACGTCCGGACTCACCTGCGCCCGAACCTCGCCGCCGTCCGTGTCAGTCCGTGTTAGTCCGTACCCGGATGCCTCGGTTGGCTCCCGGATTGGCTCCCGGTGGCGCCTACGTTCCTCCGAACTCGACGTCGACGCCGTCCGGGCCCGCTCCTGGAGGTCATGGGGGACGGCAAGGCGGTGCACCTGCGGACTGTCCTCGCCCACCTCCAGCAGCACCCCACGACCGCGGCCCGCACGGCCGCCTGGACGGTGGGTGATCTGCGCGCCCGTTTGGAGGCCCTGGGCATCCCTGTTCAGCCCGAGGAGGCGCACGGCGTGAGCCCGACGAGGGGTGTCCGCTGGGAAGATCTGGCCCCTTCCCCGGCACATGCCGGGGAGACGTCTACCGACGCGTCTACCGCCGCCTGACCTGCACGTCTACCGACTCGTCTACCGTCGTGTACTGGCTCATCTACGGTCGGATCTCCGCGCGTTCACGGGTGGACGCACGTCGGAGTTAATCACCATTGGGTGAATCTCTCCGATCCGAGGCAACCACACGCCGCATTTACAAGTCGCACACTCCGCATTCAGCAAAGTACGTCCCAGGGGGGATCAATGGCCAGCCCGACACCGCCACCCATGCCCGACTTCCCGCCGCCCCCGCCGGCACCGAAGAAGTCACGCACCAACCTCGTCATTATCGGCTCAGCCTCCGCCGTCATCGCTGCCGTCGTGGCCACGGGTGTCGTAGTCGTGCAGTCCAGAGACGACGGCAGCAAGCCAGCCGCGACCACCAAGTCGAGCGCGCCCGCCAACGAGGCCGCGACCGCAGCCGATCCGGACACCGCACCGACGTACGCCGAGCTCGACACCGACAGCTTCACAATGACGCTGAAGACCAAGGCACGGCAGTGCTTCGGGTCCGCAGGTTGCAATCTGACGGTCGAGCCGGACCTGACGCTCCTGGTCGACAGTGCGGACATCGATCCGGACGCAATGTATGAGATCACCTACGAGATCCACGGTGACGAGTCCGGGCCGGTCGTCGAGACGGCGGAGCTGTCCGACCAGACGAGCCTGAACTACACGCCGTCCGTGATCACCACCGTTTCGGCGAGCACGAAGGTATCCGTGGAGATCACCGACGTCGCAGCCCAGGGGGGATGAGGCAGCGCGAACGGCAGCCTCGGCGTCGGCTGACCCGTAGTTGCATCCTGACCGATCATGCAGGGCCCTGGCCTCAGGGCCGGCGTGCCCGGACACAACAGTCACAGACGCACGACGAAGCCCCGGCCAGCACTCCTCCGGTCGGGGCTTTGTCGCGTCCAAGCGACCCAGACGTCACAACACGGCCACACGGCCCCCGCGATGCCCCCACAGCGCGCATGATGCCCCCTCAGTACCAGAACGTTCGGGGGGACCATGAAGACCCGCACCACTGCCTGTATCGTCCTGCTCGCCCTCGCAGTGGCCCTGACCGCCTGCAGCAGCGCGGACAGCAGCAACGCCGACCCAGCCGCCTGCAAGGCCGCCATGACCAAGCAGTTCAAGGACGCCATCGCCGCCGGCGACAACGCCACACCCGGCACCCGTCCCGCTGCCTGCAACGGCGTCGACGACAAGACCGTCCAGAAGTACGCCGCCGAGATCATGCAGAAGGAGATCGGGGACGCCGTCGACAAGGGCCTCAAGGGCCTGGAGACCGCCCAGCCGTAAGGAGGTGGCGCCCGTGGCCAGCAACCCGCGCAACGGGCGCCCCTGCCGTCGCCTCGTCACCGCACAGAAAGCCCTCGGCTTGCCCTGCTGGCGTTGCGGCCACAACATCCCGCCAGACGTCGACGGCCGCCGTCACCGGCTCGCCTTCATCCTCGACCACTACGTCCCACTGTCGAAGGGCGGCAGTCTCCTCGACCCCGAGAACGCCCGCTCGGCCCACCGGCGTTGCAACAGCGCCCGCGGCAACCGCACCACGAGCAATCAACCTCAGCGAGCTTCACGGATCTGGTGAATGCGAATGCGGTGACTCCACGCCCGGGCCGGGTAGCACTACGCAATGGAGGAGACCGAGGAACATGAACGCCAGGCGGCAGACAACAGGATCTGGGAGCACCTCCTTCACGAGGACAACATCCGCTACCAGCAGGGGAATCTCTTCCTGGTCGCGCTGTCACTCTTGGCGGTGGCCTACAGCACAATACTGACCGCTGGCGACAAGAATCTGGCTGCCGCACGCGTGATCGCTGCATTCGGAATCGCGTCCACGTTGATCTGGCTGTACATAGGGCACCGTCACCTGCTGTATTGGCGAGCCATACGACTTCGCACACGTCAGAGGCTCCCGGACTACGACGAAACGCTCAGGACATGCATGCCCCGGGGGCGCTCCCTGGTGCTCATCGTCTACGCACTACCGGGGCTTTCCGCCATTATGTGGCTGCTCCTACTCTTGATCGCTTGAGGAACGTCGTGCTCTACGTCGTCCCCGGTCCGCCGACCGCAGGCAAGTCCAGCTGGATCGACGCACGCGCCAAGCCCACCGACATCGTTATCGACCTGGACCGCATCACCCGCGCCCTCGCCGGGCCCGGCGCTCCCCAGTGGATCGCCTTCGACGGCCGACTGAGCCCAAGCAACCGCTGACCACTCAACAACCAAGATCAGCCGTTAAGTTGACACTCCCCGCCGCGATGACGGGCTTCGGCGCTGGCCAGCTTCTCGGTGGCCTTCGATGGTCGTTTTCCTTGCAGATGGAGTGGACCGACAGATTTACAGTGGGCTGCTCCGGCCCCGCGTAGCTTGCAGTGATTCCTGGCGACTTCATCATGGGGGGAGATCTGGGGGACGGACCTCAGACTCAGCCGCTGTCTATAGAGCGGGACTTCAGCCACGCCATAACCAAGAGTGACCGCTCTAGCTCTGGTACGTGCACTAGGGGTCGGAGCTTGGCGAGGGTGCGGCGGATGCCGACGGCTTCTTCGATGGTGGCCAAGCCGTCCTCGTGCCGGTCGAGGTATCCGAGCAGGATGGCGAGGTTGTTCAGGCTCAGCGCGAGGGCCGGGAAGTGCGCGTCTGGGCGGGCCTGGGCCAGAGTGCGGTAGGCAGCAACGGCTTCTTCGATGGCGGGCAGGGCGTCCTCGTGCCGGCCGAGCTCCCCGAGCCGGTTAGCGAGGTTGATCAGGCTCAGGGCGAGGTCCGGGAAGTGCGCGTCCGGGCGGGCCTGGGCCAGAGTGCGGCGGATGCCGACGGCTTCTTCGATGGCGGCCAAGGCGTCCTCGTGCCGGTCGAGGCCCGCGAGCCGGTTGGCGAGGTTGGTCAGGCTCACGGCGAGGCCGTGGAAGTACGCATCTGGGCGGGCCTGGGCCAGAGTGCGGTAGGCAGCAACGGCTTCTTCGATGGCGGCCAAGCCTTCCTCGTGCCGGTCGAGGCCCGCGAGCCGGACAGCGAGATTGTTCAGGCTCACGGCGAGGCCGTGGAAGTACGCATCTGGGCGGGCCTGGGCCAGGGTGCGGCGGATGCCGACGGCTTCTTCGATGGCGGCCAAGGCGTCCTCGTGCCGGCCGAAGTATCCGAGCAGGATGGCGAGATTGTTAAGGCTCGCGGCGAGGTAGGGAAGGAAAGCGTCCGGGCGGGCCTGGGCCAGAGAGCGGTAGGCAGCAACGCCTTCTTCCACGGCAGCCAAGGCGTCCTCGTACTGGCCGAGGTCCCCGAGCCGGTTACCGAGGGTGTTCAGGCTCACGGCGAGGTCGGGGAGGAAGGCGTCCGGGCGGGCCTGGGCAAGGGTGCGGCGGATTCTGACGGCTTCTTCGATGGCGGGCAAGGCGTCCTCGTGCTGGCCGAGGTCCCCGAGCCGGTTAGCGAGGTTGTTCAGGCTCGCGGCGAGGTGGGGGAAGTAGGTGTCCGGGCGGGCCCGGGTGAGGGTGCGGTAGGCAGCAACGGCTTCTTCGATGGCGGCCAGGCCGTCCTCGTGCCGGCCGAGCTC
This sequence comes from Streptomyces sp. NPDC001492, assembly GCF_053597275.1. Taxonomy (NCBI): domain Bacteria; kingdom Bacillati; phylum Actinomycetota; class Actinomycetes; order Kitasatosporales; family Streptomycetaceae; genus Streptomyces; species Streptomyces sp. NPDC001492. Next base: position 88,497 of record NZ_JBSFHW010000019.1, read on the forward strand.
CCCGAGCCGGTTAGCGAGATTGTTCAGGCTCGCGGCGAGGGCGGGGAGACGCTCTGGATCGGTGGCTGCCTGAGCGCGGTAATGCTCGACGAGTCGGCTGGTGAGCTGGGCTGACAGCTCAGCGAGGCGATGACTGGTCTCGGGCAGGGCGACATACAGGTGTTTGACGAGTTCGGTGGATGTATCTGGAGCTTTCGCGATGGTGTGCAAGGCGGCCAGCAGCGGCTGCGGGTTCTCGGTCTGGGGGACTGCCTGCACAGCCGCAGTCGCCAGGGCGTCCGGGTTCGAGACGCACAACGTGGTGAGTGCCTTGCCGAGTTCTTGGAAGGTGCGATGGCTGGTGGTGCGTGCGTAGACAGCCACCAGTTGGGCGAGCTGGGCGTCGGTGGTGCCGGGGAGGATCGTCGTGGCGAGGCTGGGGTTCTTTTGCAGGCGCCGTCCGACGTGTTGTTCGGCCAGGCGGTCCGGTTGCAGGCTGCCGAACGGTAGCTCATCGCTCCCGGGATACAAGCCGGCGATCCAGGTCCGTGTGGCGCTGATCCGGTCCGGGTCCGTGGTGCCGGTGACGTGGCGGAGCAGTGTGTCGGCCTGCGCGCGGTCGCCGGCTCCGGCCAGGAAGACTGCGGCCAGGGCGTCCTTAAGGGTCTCCAGCCGCGGTAGACCCGGGGCGTTGGCTCCGCGCTGCCAGTAACTGCCCTCGTGCGCCAGCAGGCGGTCTTCCACCGAGGGGGCCAGCGTGGCGTCCGACTGACTGGCGGTGGCGGGATCTGCGGCGTCGAGGAGATCGGCGAGCGCAAGCATCTGCAAGGTCAGGGCGTGGCCCAGCCCAGGACGGGCAGCGGGGGCGGACAACTGAGAAGCCAGAGCCAGCCAATCAGGCCGTTCCTGGCCGACGACCCGCGGCAGGTGTCCGGCGAAGGCTGTCACCGCCTGCCGGTAGGCCTCCGCCCACTCCTTGGGATCGGGCTGGAGCGGGGAGAGCGGGATGGTGACCGCCGCGCCGAGCAGCTCCTGTGCCAACCCCCTTGCCTGCAGGTCCTCCCACCAGTCGCCGGCGGTGCGCGCCAGCAGCAGGACCTTGAACGGCGCGCCCCCTTCGTGGCGTGAGGCGGCCTCCCACACGTGCGTCAGCTGCTCGGTACGGGTCTCGGCATAGTCGACCACCAGCAACAACGGAACCGAGGATGCATTGAGGGCCACGATATCGCCGTCGGCGGCTGCGGCCCTCAGCCACATTGTCGCCCACCCGGCGGCCTCCAGCCGTGCGGATAGCTCGTGCGCCAGGCGGGTCTTGCCCTGCCCGGCCGGCCCTGTGATCAATCGGGCGTCGAAGCCAACCTGGTCGCACCAGCCTTCCAGCTCCCGCAGCAGCTGACGACGGCCGTGGAAGGCCACCACCTGGCGGTCGGCGCGCAGCAGCGCTGCCGGCGACTTCGCAGGCCCGGTATAGGCCGACTCGGCCAGGTGCTGCCATTCCACCGGCTCCAGCCGCGGAACCGGGCCGTACCCGCCTTCCTGCAGGGCCTGACGGAACTCAGGATCGGCCAGCAGTACATGTGCCGGCACCGCTTCCAGCTGTCCATGGCGCCAGCCCCTGGGTGCGACGGCGAGGACACCTACCAGCAGGTCGCCGCAAAATAGCGCGGCGCCGGATATCCCGCCCCAGGGCGATGCGTCGTCCTCCAGCTGCTCCGGGGGCTGGCCCTCGACCTGCATCACATAGCGCTCGCCGGCCGCGCGCAGGGCGGCTGTCACCCTCCCGAACGGATGCCAGGACAGCTCTGGGCTGCCCTGGCGCTGCACCGCCTGCGGATATCCCCAGCTTTCGCAGGCAACGCCCGGGGTGTGGGTGACCAGCCGACCCCAGCGAGGTGGCGTGCCGTTAACTGGTACCCAGGCCTCGTCGGCAATGTAGAGCAGCGCTGCGTCATCGGCTTTCTCCGGGGTGCCGCGCCAGACGACCTTCGCGCGGTACTCATCCTGCGGCTTGTGCGTCGGCAACTGCACGGAGACCTCGCCGCCCACGCTGGGGGTGCAGTGCGCGGAGGCCAGTACCAACCGCGGGCCGATCGCATATCCGGACCCCAAAGCGGGCCCGGCCACATACACCACCCGACGCTCATCCACGCCAGACCCCCGTCAGCCGACTCAGCCCCGCGTCCGGCCCACCGTCCAGTCGCCCCCGCCACGTTGCCGCGGCTGCAGCGAGATCGTCACCCGGTGCGTCCGCCCCTGTTCCAGGGCACCCCGTGCCTCACCGCTCACCACCCATGCCTTGAAGCCTGCCTTGGCCTCCGCGCTCTTGCGCAACTCCACTGCGAACTCCAGTTCCACCGCACCGACCTTGAACTCCACGTCCTGCCCGGCACCGCGCGCGGCTGCCTCCAGCAGCTCATCACGCAACGCCGCGACGGCATCCGCCAGTTCGATCTCCATCCCCGCTACCTCCTCCGCACCAATAATGGTGCTCCCCCGGGCCGCCCGCGTGGCAACCAACAGGCCGCCTGTGAGGTTGGCACAACCAGTTCGCGCCTGCGGGTGATTCCACTTTTTCGCGGAACCTGCTGCAAACCAAGTGCCGAGCTCCACGTATGTAGGTGGCACTCGTGACGTGGTTGCTTTCCAGAGGACCTCGCGGCAGACGGGTGGACGCCCCTCACTCACCCATCGCGAGCAAGATCGACCAATATCGACACACCTTGCTCCCCCGAGGACACAACGGTCTACGACCGTCTCAAGGAGGCCCCGTTGGCAGACTTACTGCGGGCTCCCTGCACCGTCTGCGACTTGTGGGTTTTTCTACGGCCACCGTCGCTGGGGGACGCATGGGGGGACAGCGTCTCACCGTGAGCCCAAATTGACTCTCAGGGGGCTGGCGCGCTGAATGCCAACGAAAAGTAAGGCCTGACGAGGTCAACACCAGCGACCAGGCTTCCAGGGAGCGGGGGGTGCGGTGGACGACCGTAAAACCACCCCAGACGCCATTGAGACCGTCACAGTGGCGCTCCACGCCTCCCGGCCGATGCATTACGGCGTCAATCCGTGTTGCGCGAAGAACCGCTCCCATGCGGACTTACAACGCCGAGCCAGGTCGAGAGCGTCTTCAGTACCGGTCGAACCACTCGGCGTTGACCACTTGATCTCGGCTCGCACTCCTTGCCCACCATGAACCCGGCAGATCCTCGCGGTGATCGGATCTTGCCTGCTGCTGCGAGCCCTCGTGTGATGCTTCGTCGTTTGAGCCATGCCGTCGCACAGCTTCAGATCCGGGTCCGCCTTGACGTGGTTCATGGCGTCAGGTTTGCCTGCTTGCTCCCGCAGCCAGTCGGCTAGCTCACAGCAGTCCTTGAAGAAGGTTTCGACTTGACGACGCACGACCTCGTTATCAAGGTCCCTTTGTTGGTAGGTCACTTGAAGGGCGTCCAGGCCGGTGTTGACGTCGCTCCACTTCTGTTGCCACGGCCTCACCGGGTTGTAACCGATGGTCGCCGAGGCCGTGAAAGTCGCGGTGACTAACAGCGCGGCTTCTGCGTACGCCGTCGCGCTGCGCCGGTCGCCACCACAGCTTGGGCGTAGCTGCCCAACGGGCGTCTCGTCCAGATTGGTGCCACAGTCCGCGCAGCTCATCACGGTTGGAGTGTATTGCCGCGCGGCCAGACGGCCCACGCCTTTTGCGTAGGGCTCCTGGATCCACGACCTCTTCATCCCGAATTAGGCCCTGGAAGATCGCCGACCTGGGGCTCATGCCAAAGATGCAGGTCAGAGCGTCGGGATGTGTCGGTCTCCGGTGGTACTGCATAGCCGCTATCGCAAGATCATCTCCAGGTTTTCTCCATGGAGGTATGGCACGGCTGCCTGCGGCTGTCAGGGAGTGGGGTGTGCGGCGAGCCAATCCTGGAGTTCCCGGTGGCGGAACTGGTAGGCCACGCCGGAGATCCGCAGGAGTCCGGCCTCGTAGGCCCAGTTCAGGAAGGTGCCCAGGCGCCAGGGCAGTCGGCCCCGGACGCAGCAGAGGAAGACCAGGTAGCGGCGTCCGGCCCCAGCGATCCAGTACTGCCCGCTGAGCCCGAGCCCGATCCCGACCGCGAGCCCGAAGCCGAGCCCGAGCCCGTACGCGAGCTCGCCCACGAGCCCGTACGCGAGCCCGCACGCGAACCCGACCGCGAGCGTGAGCGCGAGCCCGAACATGAGGTCGTCCCGCACCGGCTGGCGCGGGTCTGTCGGTGGCACGTCTTTCAGGGGTGCCACGATCCCGCCCGCAAACCCGAGCCCGAGCCCGAGTGTGGTCCCGAGCACGATCCCGAACGTTAGCCCGAGCACGAGCCCGAGCACGATCCCGCCCCCGACCCCGAACCCGATCCCGAGCGTGAGCCCGAGCACGAGCCGACGGCGCCGGGGTGCGCTGTGCAGCCGGAGCTGGAATGTTTGAGGCTCCGGGACGCCGGGGCGACTGGCCCGCCAGACGGTTGCTAGGGCAAGCAACGCGGGTTCGGCGGCGCCGATCAGTTGGTGGTTTGAGAAGCCGATAGGGGCTTGGGTCAGGGCCAGAGCGGTGAAGGCGAGGGCGAGGAGGATGGCGAGCAGAGTGTCGGCGGTGCGGACACGGCGGGGACCGGCCAGGGGCCACAACTGGTGGAGCACGAGATCGGTGCCGGTCGCGGTGGATGCCGGTGTGGTGGCGGAGAGGTGGGTGGCGAGCGCGGCGAGCCAGTGGTGGGCCTGGTCGGGCTGGTAGCGGTTGGGGCGGGTGGGGTGCTGGTGGGCGGCCGCGGGCAGGTAGCGGGCGAGGAGGTGGTCGCGGACCGCGCTGGGGGAGCCCAGGGTGAGCAGGTGGTCTGGTTCACGGAGGTAGGCGAGGGTGTCGGGGTGGCGTTCTTCGTAGGCGGTAGCGGCCAGGTTGAGGCGCCAGGGGGTAGCAAGGGCACGGGCCAGCGTGCCGCTGGGCGCGGTCGTGAGCGTGTCGATGACCGGCCTCCAGCGGTCGGGACTGGTGCTGCGGGCAGTGAGATACGCGGCGGCCTGGCCGGGAGCGACGGGGTCGAGCTGGATGCGGGCGGCCTCACGCATCCGTAAGTCCAGGGCGGCCAGGTCCTCGTACTGGATGGTGCGGCAGGTGAGGATGACCGGGGCGCTGCCGACGGGGTCCTGGTAATCGTTGAGTTTCTGCACGGCTTGCACGGCGCGACGGCGGCCGGCCGGAGTGCCGTCGGTGTCCATCTCGTCCAGGCCGTCCAGGACCGGCACGACGCGGTGCCTGTCTACCAGCGCAGCCGCGTCGGCGAGGGTGATGCCCTGGTCCCGGAACTGCTGATGGACCTGCTGGGCGAGCCATTCTTGCAGCGGGCGGTCGGTGTCCCAGCCGGCCAGGGAGAAACGGACCGGGACAGGGTCGGTATCGGCGCGGCCCGGGTGGGCCAGCAAGCCGAGGAGGAGATCCACTGCGAGCAGGGTTTTGCCCGCGCCCGGTTCGCCGGTGATGGCCAGCCGGGCGGGACGCAGCCCCTGGTAGTAGCCGACGATGCCAGCGAGATGGCCGTATGGGGCGGCGCCAGCGGCGTTGTTGGCGGGCTCGAGGTGCTGGTGGAAGGCCAGGTCGATGCGATGAGCGCCAGGCCCGATCAGCTGGGCACGCTGCCGGGTCTCAGCCACGGCCACGACCGCGGCCAACGTTTTCGTCTTTGCGTCGATGTCCGCCCCGGCCTCACGGCGATCGTCACGGTAAGCAGCCCACGCCAGGTAGGCACCCGGCACGGTGGGGGCTAAAGCGATCAGCGTGGCGGACATCCGCGCCACCTCAAACTGCTTCGACAGCCACAACGCCAACACCACGGTCGTGAACTGCAGAACCATGTAGATGACGGCTACCCGACGAGTCCGAGATCGCTGCATGGAACGCATGGTCGCCAGCCCGCCGAGCAACAGGCAGACGATCGTCACGTTCGGTGCCGAATTGCAACAGGCCGTCACATGCCAGCTCTCTGGCGGGCCGCGGGCCAACGGCCGTTCCGAGTAACCGTCCGCTCGGGCACCCCGGCGGCGGTGTTCGACGCGAGGTCGGTGCAGCGCCACGACCCACCCTCGGCAGCCTTCACACGTGGGGATGGGTGAACGGGGGTTGGTCGGGGGTGGGGGGTTCTAGGCTCGGAGGTTCAGTGTGGTGGCTGGACTCGGGGGATGAGGATGGGCGGCGTTGAGGCGTCTGACGGGGCGTGGTTCATCAGTCATGCGGGGGCGGATCGGGCCTGGGCGGAGTGGATCGCGTGGCAGTTGCTCGATGCCGGGTTCCAAGTGGACTTGGATTACTGGGACTGGGGTGCGGGGGACAACTTCGTCCTGAAGATGAACGCCGCGTTGGAGCGGGGGCGTTTTCTGGCGTTGTTCTCCCCGGCCTACTTCGATCCGGACCGGTTCACCACACCCGAGTGGACCGCCGCCGTGGCGATGAAGGAGAAGATCACCCCGGTTCGTGTGGCGAAGGTCGTTGCGCCGGCGATCCTGCGCCCTCTGATCGTCCGGAACCTGTTCGGCCTGGGTGAGGAGGCCGCCCGCCAGGCGCTGTTGGGGGCGGTCAACGGGCCGCGGCGGCCGGCCGGTCCGCCGGCTTTCCCCGGGGCGCTGCGGCAGCTGGGTGGCAGCGGGCCCCGGCTGCCCGGGTCGCTGCCGCGGGTGTGGAACCTGCCCGCCCGCAACGCCTCTTTCACCGGCCGGGGCAGCCTCCTGGTCCGGCTGCGGCAGATACTGGCGGCCGACAGCCGGGTGGCCGTGCAGGCGCTGCACGGACGGGGCGGGGTCGGCAAGACCCAGTTGGCCGTCGAATACGCGCACCGCTTCGCCGGCGAGTACGAACTTGCCTGGTGGATCGCGGCGGAGGATCCCGCGCTCATCCCCGACCAGCTCGCCCAGCTCGCCACCCGCATCGGCGCCGCACCCGTCGGGGCACCCTCCGCCGAGGCCGTGGACGCGCTGCTGGGTGAGCTGCGCACTCGCTCGCGCTGGCTGCTGGTCTTCGACAACATCGAAGACCCCGCGGTCCTGGCCACCTACCTGCCGGGCGGGGGCGGCCATGTGCTGCTGACCTCCCGCAACCCGCACTGGCACACCCACGCCAGCCCGCTGAATGTCGACGTCTTCAGCCGTGCCGAGTCCCTCGCCCTGCTCCAATCTCACGGCGCCGTCCTGGACGAGAGCGACGCCGATCACCTCGCCCATACCCTCGACGACCTTCCGCTCGCCCTCGCCCAGGCCGCCGCTCTGCTCACCGACGGTCTGTCCGCCGCCGACCTGAGCGCCGAGCTGGCCCGCAGCACGGCCGCGGTGCTGGCCGAGGGCCGGCTGGTCGGCTATCCCGTCTCGCTGGCCGCGCAGGTGCGTCTGACCACCACCCGCCTGGAGTCGGACCACCCCGGCGCGGCCGCCCTGCTGGCCGCCCTGGCCCTGCTGGCTCCGGAACCCTTCCCCGTCACCACCTGCGCCGGCCGCCTCCCCGACGTCGCCTCCGCACCTCTGACGGATGCGCTGGCCAGCCGACTGGCAAGCAGTACAGCGCTGCATGCCATCACCCGGCACGGCCTGGCCCGGGTCCAGGACGGCACCATCCAGCTCCACCGCCTCACCCAGACCGTCCTGGGCGACCAGCTCACCCCCCGCCAACGCCGGCAGGCGGGCCAGGACGCCGAAGCCCTCCTGACCGCGGCCGCTCCCGGGTACGTCGGCCGGCCCTCGACATGGCCCGCCTGGCAGGTGCTGCTGCCCCACCTCCTCGCCGTGGACCCCGCCCTCCTCACCACGAACGCGGGGCGGGGCGTGGTCCGCAACGCCTGCTGGTACCTGATGGACCGCGGCCAGACCCGCACCGCCCGAGACCGCCTCCAACAGCTGCACGACGCCTGCTTCCGGCAACTCGGCCCCGACCACGAAGACACCCTCTGGGCTGCCCACTACCTCGCACGCGCCTACGACGAAACCCAGGACCACGCGCGTGCCCGCGCCCTGGACGAGGACACCCTCCAGCGCCGCCGCCGCCTCCTGGGCGAAGACCACCGCGACACCCTGATCATCGCCTCCAACCTGACCAATCGGCTGGCGGCGCTGGGGAAGACGGAGGAGGCCCGCGCCCTGGGCGAGGACACCTTGACCCGGCAGCGGCAGGTCCTGGGCGAAGACCACCCCGACACCCTGCGCACCGCCTCCAACCTGGCCACCGATCTGGCGGCGCTGGGGAAGACGGAGGAGGCCCGCGCCCTGGGCGAGGACACCCTGGCCCGGCAGCGGCAGGTCCTGGGCGAAGACCACCCCAACACCCTGATCACCGCCTCCAACCTGGCCATCTGGCTGGCGGCGCTGGGGCAGACCCAAGAGGCTCGCGCCCTGGGCGAGGACACCTTGACCCGGCAGCGGCAGGTCCTGGGCGAAGACCACCCCAACACCCTGATCACCGCCTCCAGCCTGGCCATCTGGCTGGCGGCGCTGGGGCAGACGGAGGAGGCTCGCGCCCTGGGCGAGGACACCTTGACCCGGCGCCGGCAGGTCCTGGGCGAAGACCACCCCAACACCCTGATCACTGCCTCCAGCCTGGCCATCTGGCTGTCGGGGCTGGGGCAGACGGAGGAGGCTCGCGCCCTGGGCGAGGACACCTTGACCCGGCAGCGGCAGGTCCTGGGCGAAGACCACCCCGACACCCTGCGCAGCGCCTCCAACCTGGCCATCTGGCTGGCGGCGCTGGGGCAGACGGAGGAGGCCCGCTCCCTGGGCGAGGACACCCTGACCCGGCGCCGACAGGTCCTGGGCGAAGACCACCCCAACACCCTGATCACTGCCTCCAATCTGGCTGCCTGGCTGGCGGAGCTGGGGCGGACCGAAGAGGCACGCGCCCTGGGCGAGGACACCTTGACCCGGCAGCGGCAGGTCCTGGGCGAAGACCACCCCAACACCCTGATCACCGCCAGGTTCTTGAAGCGGTTGGATGAGCCGCGAGAGGATCCCGGCATCAGGAAGTGATCAGCCAGCGGATCGCGGATCCCCAAATTACGAGTTGTCCGATATTGGTCTATGGCCGTCCACGGAGCCACAAGACAGGCATCGCCCCCGCTCAGCTGGGGTTCTCGACCTGAGACGGACACCTACGGACGTGCCTGGAATCGGCCCTGATTGAGACCGCCTTCATCCGTCGCCGTCGCCGGAGCGTCATGCCATAGTGGCCGCGGATCAGGACGCCGTCGCGAGCTACTGGACGGCGGCCCATTTACAGCGGGCCGATCACCAGCCATCTGGCCTGGCGATATGGCCAGTTGGCGCCCTTTCGGGGGACGTCTGGGGAATCAGAGTGCGGACCGCGAACTGGCCCCCACGCCTAAGGGTTGTCCCGTAAATGATCTACTACGTGCTCGATGACCTGTGCCTTCTTCGTCAGCCGGAGAGGGTCAGGTTGTGCAGGCGGGCGATGCCGAGCATGGCGTGGTGAACGCCGTCGCCTTTCAGGCGGCAGTCGCGGAGGATCTTCCAGGTCTTCATGCAGGCGAGGGCGTGCTCGACGCGGGCGCGGACCTTGCGGTGGGAGGTGTTGTGCTCCTCTTTCCAGGCTGGGAGCTCGACTTGGCCGCGCTCGCGGCGGTGCGGGATGACCAGACCGGTGCCCCGGTAACCGCCGTCCGCGATGACGGTGGTCTTGCCGACGGCGTCTTTCGCGCCGGACAGTTCCCATGCCTTGCAGTCGTTGCGGTTGCCGGGCAGCGGCCGGCCGACGGCGACGACGAGTCGGGAATCGGCGTCGATGACGACCTGGTGGTTGGTGGAGTACCGGTAGTTCTTGGACTGCTCGGCGATGGTGTGGTCGCGGGTGGGGACCAGGGTGCCGTCCACGATCAGCACGGTGTCCTTGCGGAACCGCTTGCGCTGCTGGAGCGCGAGCGCGGGCCCGAGGTGGTCGATGATGCGGTCGGCGGCCGACTTGGACACCCCGAACAGCGGGGCCAGTTGGCGCAGCGTCAGGTTCGTGCGCCAGTACGTGGCGACCAGGAGCACGCGGTCCTCCAGCGGCAGGATCCAGGGTCGGCCCTTGCGGACCGGGTCCGCGCCCTCACGCCGCGGAGCGGTGATCAGCTTGCCGAACTGCCGCGGGCTCAGCCCGGTGAACGGGACTATCCAGGACGGCTCCGACGCCGTGATCACACCAGACACGCCAAGATCGTGTCACCCGTGAACAGCAGCGCGGGACACGCCCTCGGATGGTGGAGGTGGGGGGTGGATACATGGCAAAATATCTCCAGTCCCGAGCTGGCTGCCGGGGCCTGTCCGACCCACCCCCCATGGCCGCGAGTCCCTCACGATCTCCGTCCGGCCCATCACACCGCACCGTATCCCGGGCCACTGACAACACGGTCGGCCTGTAGGCGAGTGCGACGGAGCACCGCCATGGCAGTCAGCTGCATCAGCCCGACAAGCAGTTGCGGGACATCCCTTAGCTTCGTGTCCGTGCTGTCGGACCACGGGATCCCGATCGAAGTCATCTCGCGCCTCGTTGGACACAACGGCAGTGGGACGACTGAGAGGGTCTACCGAAAGCAACTGCGCCCTGTCATCTCCGAAGGGGCGGAAGCCATGGATGACATCTTCGGGGAGGACCACGGCACGACCGAGGATGACTCCTCGGAAGAGCCCTGATTTCCCGCTCATGGCTCCCCGTTTGGCTCCCCAGGCCTAGAAGGGACCCCAAAGGACCGCCTCTGAACTGCGGAAATGCAGTTCAGAGGCGCCTTTGGGCTCTTATGGTGCCGTTAAGGGAGTGCTCAGCCTGGGATCAGGTAATACCGTGCGCGGCATGACCGACGAGGGGATCCGGGCGGCCGTCGCCGCCGACGTACCGGCCGTGAAGGCCGTGACCGACGCCGCCTACCACCACTACATCGAGCGCATCGGGGTGGTGCCGCAGCCCATGGAGGCCGACCACGCGGCGAACGTGGCCGCGGGGAAGGTGTTCGTGACGGGAGACCCGGTGATCGGCCTGGTCGTGCTCGAGGAGCGCGCGGACCATCTGTACCTCGACAACATCGCCGTCCACCCCGAGGCGCACGGCAGGGGCGTGGGGCGACGGCTGCTGCGGTTCGTGGACGCACGCGCGCGTGCGCTCGGACTGCCCGAGGTCAGGCTCTACACCAACGCGATGATGTGGGAGAACCAGCAGATCTATCCGAAGTTCGGCTATGAGGTCGTCGAGCGGCGGGTGGACGGTCCCTACGACCGCATCCACTACCGCAAGCGGCTGGATTGAGTTGACTGATGGGCTGGACCGGCTGTTTCAGCCGTCCGGCCACCACGTTCGTGCGATGTCCTTGCGGACCTCCGGGCGCCCGGAGGCCCCCTCGTCGGCCTCCTCGCGGACCTTGCGGGCGTCCGTCTTCCTCAGGGGCTTCTGCACGGTGGTGCGGCGCATGGCTGCCTCCTTCAGTGCCTACCGGGTTCCGCGTTCTCACGGAGGTAGACCCTTTCGGGGAGAGTGACTCATCGGTCGGGGTCTGTCTGTGGTGGCTGTCACGAATCGACTGTCAGTGGCGGGTGTCACTCTTGGGCGCATGACCAACGACAATGACGCGCTGAGCTGGGCGGCTGTGGACTGGGACGCGGAGGCCGCCTCCTTCGACGAAGAACCGGATCACGGTCTGCGCGACCCGCGGGTGCGCGACGCCTGGGCCGAGCGGCTCGGCTCCTGGCTACCGGAGCGGCCGAGCGATGTCCTCGACCTCGGCTGCGGCACCGGCAGCCTGTCGCTCCTCGCATCGGAGCAGGGACACCATGTGACCGGGGTGGACAGCTCCCCCGCGATGGTCGGCCTCGCGAGAGCCAAGCTGGCCGGTCGTGACGCGGCGTTCCTGGTCGGTGACGCGGCGGCGCCCCCGGTGGGGGAGCAGCGCTTCGACGTCGTACTCGTACGGCATCTGCTGTGGGCGCTGCCCGAGCCCGGCCGGGTCCTGCGGCACTGGCGGGAGCTGGTGCGCCCCGGAGGCCGGCTGGTGCTGGTCGAGGGCGTGTGGGGGACGGTCACGCCGGTCGGCATACCGGCCGACGTGCTCACCGGCCTCCTGGCGCCGCTCGCCGCCGAGGTGCGGCTGGAGCGGCTGTCCCAGGACGCGCGGCTGTGGGGGAAGGAGGTGACGGACGAGCGGTACGCGGTGGTGGCGCGGGTGTGAGCCCTCAGGCCAGGAGCGCGTCGAAGCCGCCCTCGCGGGCCAGCGACTCCAGCTCGTCCAGGGCGGCGACGGCGGCGGCCGCGGCCTCTGCGTCCGTCTCCGCCAGGCCGCTCTCGGCGAACTCGTCCTCGTCCAGCCGGCGTACGTCCCTGCCGTCGGCGGACCGCCACAGGTCCAGGTCGAGGTCCTCGACGACCAGTTCCGTGCCGGAGAGCGTGGCCGGGCGGGTGACGTCGCAGTACCAGCCCTTCAGGGTGCCCCCGAAGTCGCGGACCTCCTTCACGGCGTACCAGCGGTCGCGCCAGTAGTACTCCGTGAAGACGTCGCCCTTCTCGAAGCGGACGAAGCCGAAGTCGCGGACGCTGTCGCCCGCCCAGAGCGCACGGACGACGACGCGCGTGCCGTCGTCGCCGAGCAGCTCCGCCCCGTAACGGATCTTCGTCCGGCCCGCCTTGACCAAAACGACGTCCAACTGCCGTGGACTGTCAGGCAAGTTCGCGGACATAGCGAACCTCCGACGCGCAGATCTCGTATCCGAATGATTTGTTGATCGCGAGCATGGGCTCGTTCCCGGCGTCGTTGCCCGTGAGCGCCACCGTGTATCCGGCGGCGCGGGCGCGGTGCAGGGAGGCGTTCTTGACCAGCTTGGCCAGGCCGCGGCCGCGGTGGGCGCGGGCGGTGCCGGTCATGGCGGTGGCGTAGCGGCCGGTGGCGGTGTCCGTCCAGGCCACGCTGAAGGCGGCCGGTCGGCCCTCGACGAGCGCGATGGTGGTCAGCTCCCGGTTGAGCAGTGGGGCCTTCCAGCTCTCCTCGATCCAGGTCTCGTAGTCGGTGAGCTCGGCGTCGACGTCGCTCGGTTCGTCCGAGGTCGTCAGCGCATCCAGCTCGAACAGCGGACGCGGATCGTCGGCGAAGTCCGCCGCGGAGCGCAGCTCCACGCCCGGCGGCGGGGACTGGAGCGGCGGAAGCGTCCCGCCGGTCAGGTCGAGGCGGAGGAAGTGGGCGGAGCGGCTGGCGCGGTAGCCGCGCCGTTCGGCGAAGGCCCGGTTGTCGGGCTCGTCCAGGACCCAGGCGAACAGCTTGGTCGCGCCGTGCTCGGCCAGATGCTGCTCGGCCGCGCGGACCAGGAGATCGCCCGCGCCGCGGCGGGTCCGGTCCGGGTGCACATAGATGTTGAGCATGCCCTGGCCCGGCTCCGGGCTGTCGTGCGCCAGTTGCACCTGGGCGGTGCCGACGACCTCGCCGTCCTCCTCCGCGACCAGGGATCTGAAGCGGGCGTCGGGGTGGGTGCGGGCGAGGCGGTGGACGATGGCGTCCGGGGTCCACAGGATGTGCGGGAGGGCCTGATGGCGGACATGGGCGAAACCCTCGACGTCGGCCCGGTCGTCGGAGCGTAGATCGCGCACGGTCACTGTCATTGGGCGCACGCTACGGGGAAGGCGCACCCGGATGCCTCTCATTTTCGGGCCGGTGCGGGACAATCGGCAGCGTGACCTTGAAGATCCACATCGACGACAGTGCCGCGCCGTACGAGCAGGTGCGGGCGCAGATCTCCGAGCAGGCGCGGTCGGGGGTGCTGCCGGTGGGCTACCGGCTGCCGACCGTGCGGGGGCTGGCCGAGTCGCTCGGGCTCGCGGCGAACACGGTCGCCAAGGCGTACCGGGCGCTCGAGAGCGACGGGGTGATCGAGACGCGGGGGCGCAACGGTACGTTTGTCGCTGCCGCGGGCTCGGCGGCGGAGCGGGAGTTGGCCCTGGCGGCCCAGGCCTACGTCGAGCGGGCTCGGCGGCTGGCGGTGGGGGAGGAGGAGGCGGTGGCTGCCGTGCGGGATGCCCTGCGGGCGGCTTACGGGGGGTGAGCAGTGCCCTGCGGGCGGCTTACGGGGGGTGAGCAGTGCCCTGCGGGCGGCTTACGAGGAGGGGTAGGCCGTCGATCGTGCGCGGGGCCGTTGTGGTTGCTCGCGCAGTTCCCCGCGCCCCTATGGGGCGCGCTGGTCAGCGCCGGGTCGCCAGTTCCGGTGTGCGCGTTACCGTCAGCCCCGCCCTGGTCGCCGCCCGGCCGAAGGTCACCGCGTCCTTCACCGCCGCCCCTCCGGGGTCGTTGTTGAAGTACGCGTACACGTCCCGGCGGTCGGACCAGGTGGTGGCGATGCGGTCCACCCAGGTTTCCAGGGAGCGGCGGCCGTAGTGCGGCCACGGGTGGGCGCGGCCCTGGTGGAAGCGGACGTAGCCCCAGTCGGTCGTACGCCACAGCGGGGTGACGGGGCGGGCCTGGACGTCGGCCCAGCACAGGGCGGCGCCCCGGGCTTCCAGGACCTCGCGTACCTCCTTCGTCCACCAGGAGTCGTGACGCGGTTCGACCGCGACCCGGGTCGACGAGGGGAAGCAGGCCAGGCACGCGTCCAGCAGGCCCGCGTCGGCCTTCAGCGTCGGCGGGAGTTGCAGGAGCACCGGCCCCAGCCGGTCACCCAGGCCCGTCGCGTGGCTCATCAGACGGTGGACCGGCTCCTCGGGATCCTTGAGGCGCTTGATATGGGTGAGATAGCGACTCGCCTTCACCGCCACCACGAAGTCCCGCGGCACGCGCTCCCGCCACGCCTCGAAGTTCTCCCGTGTCGGCAGCCGGTAGAAAGCGTTGTTGATCTCCACCGTGGCGAAGTGCTCCGTGTACTCCTCAAGCCACAGCCGCATGGGCACATCGGCGGGGTAGAAGACCTCCCGCCAGTCCTTGTACTGCCACCCCGACGTTCCGACGAACAGGGTCATACGTTCATCAAAACACCGGTCGCCTAGAGATACAGCCCGGCGTCGGCCCCGTCCCGCGGTTCCGGCAGGGCGGTCGGCGAGGTGCCGCGGCGCAGTGCGTACAGCTCCGCCAGGGTCGCGCCCTCGCGGCCCACGCCCTCCTCGGTGCCCAGCCAGTTCACCGCCTCCGCGCGGGTCAGCTGCCCCACCTCGATACGGGCCAGACAGCGGCCCGGGCGGACCACGGCCGGGTGCAGACGCTCCAGGTCCTCGTTGGTCGTCACGCCCACCAGCACGTTGCGGCCCTGGCCGAGCAGGCCGTCGGTCAGGTTCAGCAGCCGCGACAGGGCCTGGCCCGCCGTGTGCTTGGCCTCGCCGCGGATCAGCTCGTCACAGTCCTCCAGGAGCAGCAGCCGCCAGCGGCCCTTGCCCGTCGCGTCCTCCTCGCCGATCGCGATGTCCATCAGATAGCCGACGTCGGAGAACAGGCGCTCCGGGTCGAGCACGCAGTCCACCTGGCACCAGTCCCGCCAGGAACGGGCCAGCGTGCGCAGGGCCGAGGTCTTGCCGGTGCCCGGCGGGCCGTGCAGCAGGAGCAGCCGGCCCGCGATGTCCTCCGGGGTCGTCCTCATCAGTCGGTCCATCGCGTCCGCCACCGGCGCCGTGTAGTTCTCCCGCACTTCGTCCCAGGTGCCCGCGGAGATCTGCCGGGTGGTGCGGTGCGGGCCGCGCCTCGGGGAGACGTACCAAAAGCCCATCGTCACGTTCTCCGGCTGGGGTTCGGGCTCGTCCGCCGCGCCTTCCGTCGCCTGGTCGAGGACCTTCTGCGCCAGCTCGGCGCTGGTCGCCGTCACCGTGACGTCGGCGCCGCGGTTCCAGCGGGAGATCAGCAGCGTCCAGCCCTCGCCCTCCGCCAGCGTCGCGCTGCGGTCGTCGTCACGGGCCATGCGCAGCACCCGGGCGCCCGGCGGCAGGAGTGTCGCCCCGGACCGGACCCGGTCGATGTTGGCCGCATGCGAGTACGGCTGCTCGCCCGTCGCGAAGCGGCCGAGGAACAGCGCGTCGACGACGTCGGACGGCGAGTCGCTGTCGTCGACGTTGAGCCGGATCGGCAGAGCGTCGTATGGGTTCGCAGACATGGCGTCCATGATCCGGCACCCGGGCGCTCCGCGCACTGGATTTCCCCCGCTCTGTCCTCGGTGTCTGTTTGCTACAACATCTGCCATACCTGGCATTCCGCCGGTTACTGTTTCCCTCGATGGGACGTCATGAGTGGACTTCGGGGGCGCGACGGTGGCGGCTCACCGCGCTGCTCGGCGTGGGCGTGGCCGCACTGGCTCTGGTCGTGACCCTGATCAACACGCTGCCAGGGAGCGGCGCCGGCACCGCGGGCACCTCGCGCAACGGCGACACCGTGCACGGCACCCCGGTGACCCCGCCCGACCAGGACAGGCCCGAGGTCGGCTGGGGCTTCACACACACCCAGTACAGCGCCGACGAGGGCAGCCCCGCCGCCACCGAGCGGGTCGAGGGGCTGATCTCGGACGCCGGGGGCATACCGCAGGACCAGGCGCTCATGGGCTGGGGCGCCGACAACCCCGAGCCGGTGAAGGGCCGTTACGACTTCGACGCGATGGACCGCCGTATCGACTTCATCCGCAAGTCCGGCGGCGCCCCGGTCGTCACCCTGTGCTGCTCCCCGGACTGGATGAAGGGCGGCAAGGCCGGCGTCGACAACACCGACTGGAGCCAGTCCGCGCTGGAGACCGCCCCGCGGCCCGAGCACTACGGGGACTTCGCCGCGCTCGCCGCGACCGTCGCCAAGCGCTATCCGGACGTACGCCACTTCATCGTCTGGAACGAGTTCAAGGGCTTCTGGAGCGATGCCAAGGGCCGCTGGGACTACGAGGGTTACACCAAGCTCTACAACCTGGTCCACCAGGCCCTGAAGAAGGTCGACAAGGACATCATGGTCGGCGGTCCGTACCTGGTCATGGACAGTGTCGACCCGCGCGCGGACGAGGCGTCCAAGACGTTCAAGGGCCCGTGGGGCGCCATGGACCAGCGGGTCCTCGACGCCTTCGACTACTGGAACAGGAACAAGGCGGGCGCCGACTTCGTCGTCGTCGACGGCTCCAGCTACACCAACGACGACGAGATGCTGCCGAACGAGTTCGCGGCGACCGACAAGTTCACCGCCGTCGGCAAGTGGGTGCGGCAGCGGACCGGCAACCTCCCGCTGTGGTGGTCCGAGTACTACGTCGAGCCCGCCGACGGCAACGACGACCGCAAGGGCTGGTCCGAGACCCGCCGTGTCGCCGTCCAGGCCGCCGGGATGATCGCCATGGTCAGGGGCGGCGCCTCCTCCGGCTTCTACTGGAACCCGGAGGACGAGAAGAGCAGCGACTGCGCGGGCTGCATGTGGACGCCGACCGACAGCGCGGACGGCGGCAGGAAGCTGCCCATGTTCGACCTGGTCTCCCGCTTCCACCGGGCCTTCCCGCCCGGCACGAAGTACGCGACCGTCTCCGTCGCCGCGGACGACGTGCCCAACGTCCGCGTCCTGGCCACCGACAAGACCGTCCTGGTGGTCAACACCCTCGACCGGTCGATCAGCGCGAAGGTCGACGGGAAGCGGTTCGAGATGCAGGCGTACGAAGTGAAGTGGCTGGGCCGGTAGGCCTGTCGGGCCCTTTCCCCGGTTGAGCCACTTCACCCCACGCGAGCTCACTTCATCGTCAGGAACCGCTGCACCAGCGAGGCCAGCAGCACCGCCAGCAGCGGCAGCGAGAACCAGAAGCTGCTCTGCAGCCACCGCAGCTGCCGCACGCCCGGCCGCACCGCGACCCGCACCACCTCGCGCGCCGTCAGCAGCACGATCAGCGCGAGGGCGGCCAGGGCGCCGACGACCGACCACGGCGTCCAGGTGATCTGCGGTCCGATCGGACCCGGATCCGGCTTCGCCACCTTGCCCTCGGGCTGCTTCCTGAGGGCGTAGACGGTGGCGTCGTCGTTGACGTACACCTTCTTCAGCTCGGGCCGCTGGTCCAGGTTCTGGATCAGCCGGGGCTCCCAGGTGTCCGAGTAGCCCACGTCCATCTCGAGATACGTCGTCTGGCTCTCGTTCACCATCAGATACGAGTTCGGGCCCGCGTCCTTGAGCGCCTTGACCAGGCCCGACACCAGCACCGGATCGGCGGGCGCCAGCGTGGGCACGTAGTTGACCCGCTCCATGTCCTTCGCGCCCCACGGCATCGCCGGCGTCACGTCGTTGACCGTGTCGTTGCTCAGCCACAGCAGCCGGACGGTCGGCTTGTCGTGGGCGTACACGTAGTCCATGGCGGCGACCTCGCCGGGCCGGACCCGTTCGAACGGCTCGTTGCCCCAACGGGCCACCAGGAAGCCGCCCATCAGGACCAGGCCCGCCATCAGCGCGGCCAGCGGGGCCAGGCTCACGCGGTCCCTGTCGCGTTCCTCGGCGGTGACGCCGGTGCGCGGGAACAGGGCGAGGCCGCCGAGGAGGGCCGCGCCCGGCACCGCGAACATGAAGACGCGCAGGGCCATCTCGCCGCCGTAGGACTGCATGCCGAAGCCGAGGAACGGGACGAACGTCAGCACCAGCAGCGAGCGCTCCCGGTACTTGTGGTCGCGCCGCCGCCACCAGCCCCAGCAGGCGAACGCCATCACACCGCCGGCCAGCAGCACGCGCGCGTACAGGACCAGCTTGTGGGTCGAGTCGCCGCCCTGGATACGGCCGGAGACCGAGGTGGAGACATTGCTGCCGACGCCGCCTACCCCGCCGAACAGCTCGTTGAAGTGCCCGGACCAGTACGGCTCGGCCATGAAGCCGATCCACACCGCGACCACCACGGCGAACAGGATGGGCAGGCCGCGCAGTTCGGACCTGCCGATCAGGACGAGTGCCGCGAGGACGCCCAGCATCACGAACGGGGTGAGCTGGTGCGCCGGGACGCTCGCCATGAACAGGCCGATCAGCACCCCGAGCAGGACGGCCTTCTGGCGGCGGTTCGCCGGCTCGACCTCCGCCTCGCCCGGCCGCTTCCTCGTCCAGATCACCCGCGGCTCACGGAACCAGACCAGCAGGATGGCGACGAAGGCGAGATAGAGGAGGTAGGTGAAGCCCTGCGGGGAGAAGTAGTCCTGGCCCACCCAGCTGCTGAGCACGAAGACCCAGATGCCGGTCCACTTGGCGCGCCAGCTCGCCCGCAGCGAGCGCACGAGCAGGAACATCGGGGCCAGATACAGGAGCTGGATGGTCAGCGGCCACCAGCGGATGAGCTCGGTGAGGTCGGTGACCCCGCAGGCCTTCGTGACGAACGCGGCCACCGCGAAGAAGCCCGGCCAGCTCCAGCGTGCGTCCAGGTCCGGTACGGCGGACCCGGTGCGGTCGATGTGGTCGAGGAACCCGAGGTGCTGCCAGGCCGTCGGGAACCGCGGCTCGGTCTCGATCACCGCGGGCAGCGCATGCAGCGACACCACGGTGGCCACCAGGGTGACCAGCAGCAGCGCCTTGTGCTCCCGGCCCAGCCACAGCAGCGAGGCGAACACCGCGACCAGCAGGGCCGCCCCGACCAGCGTCGGCAGCGGCAGCACCGAGATCAGGCCGAGCCCGCCCATCCGGTCCAGATCCGCCTCGCCCAGGCGCAGCGCGGGCACCCAGTACAGCAGCAGAGCGGTCACCAGCAGACAGCCGAGGACGACTCCGGGACGGGTGGGCCGCAACCGCTCCCGCCAGGAGAGCGGCGGCGGCTGGGGCCCTGACACGGGCGCCTCTTCCGGTACGAGCGGCGCCTCCGTCTTCCGTACGACTCTCTCGCCCGCGTCGAGGCCCCTGCGGAGCCCCCCGTCGAAACCCGCGTCGAAGCCGGGCTCGAACTCGGTCTCGAACGGCGCGTCCACCTCCATCTCGGCGGGTCCCAGGGAGGCTTCGGACCCCGGTTCGCGCTCTTCGACGGGCAGCCCGACCTCAGGGTTCTTCGCCCAGGTCGGCCGGTGGTCGACGCGTACGACGGGGGTGCCGGCGGGTGGCGTGCCCGGGCCCGGGCGGACGTCGGGACGGCGTTCCAGGTGGTCGAAGTCGACGTGGATACCGAGGGCGAGGGTGTCGGTGTCCAGCGCCCAGGCGGGTCCGCGTCGGCGGGGCTTCTCGGTGGCCGGGACCTCGCGCGCCCCCAGGTCGGCGAGGTCCCCGTCGGGCGCCGCGTCCTCCGGGACGGCGTCGGCCGGCGCGGCCCGGACCGTCCGGTACAGCTTGGGCGCGGCGATGGTGACGATCACCGCGAGCGAGGAGATCTCGGCGACGCCCGCGCCGGTCAGCCCCATGCGGGGGAGCAGCAGCAGCGTCAGACCGAGCACCAGGGCGCACAACAGGCCCTGCAGCCAGGCCAGTCCCGCGGTGCGGCTCTGCGCGCGCAGCACCGCGAAGTACGTCTCCATGACGACCCTGAGCAGCGCGCCGACCGCGAACCAGCGCAGCAGCGGCGTCGCCGCGTCCGCGTAGCCCTGGCCGAAGACACCGAGGATCCACGGCGCGCCGAGGAACAGCAGCCCGCAGATCGGCAGCATGATCCGCGCCATCCGCCTGAGCGCCGCCCGGGTGTTGGCGGACAGCCGGCCCGGGTCGTGCGAGCCCTCCACGGTCAGCGAGGCGCCCATGTTGATGGCCAGCAGGTTGATCGTGCCGCCGATCGTCGTGGTGATGTAGAAGTACGCGTTGTCCTCGGAGCTGACCTGCGAGGCGATGATCACCGGGATCAGATAGACCACGGCGAGCGAGAACAGCGAGCCGGTGTAGTCGCCCGCCAGGAACCTGCCGATCTCCTTCAGTGTCGGCGGTTTGGCGTGGTCCGCCGTGGCCTCGATGTGCCGGGGGACCAGCCGCCGGAACACCAGCAGGCCGAGCGGCACCACGGAGGTGGCGATCGCCAGCACCCAGGAGACGAACACACCGGTCGTGGGCATGCTGGCGGCGAGTCCGACCAGCAGCGCCAGCTTCACCGCCGAGAACACCGTGTTGCCGACCGGCACCCACGGCGCACTCCGCAGCCCGGTCAGCACCCCGTCCTGCAGCGTCAGCAGGTTCCAGGAGGCCACGGCCATGATGAAGCCGAGGCCCTTGATCGGCCCGTGCAGGAAGTGGTACGACGGCCCCCAGGTGCTGAGGGTCAGCAGGAAGATCCCCGCCGCGAACGACACCACCACACAACTCGCCGCGTACGTACGGAAGATGAGCCGTCCGGTGTGGCGCCCGGCGACCGGGATGAACCGGGCCAGGGCGCCCGTCAGGGTCACCGCCGTCAGCCCGGCCAGCAGCTTCATCGCGGCGATGGCGGCCGAACCCTGGCCCACCGCGGACTCGGAGTAGTAGCGGGCGGCGATCAGCCAGTAGCCCAGGCCCAGCACCGCGGAGATACCGGTGTTGAGCATCAGGGCGTAGGCGTTGCGGAACAGCGGACTGCCGCCCTTGGAGCTGCCCATCCCGGGCAGCCGAAGACGGCGCCCCGACTGCTCGGGCGCCTCGGTCGCGGGCTGCTTCGCCTCGGTCGTCGTGGTCGTGTCAGACACGGGAACGGATGGCCTTCCGGCGGACCTGTCGTGCTCTGCGGACCAGGGCGTACCCCTTGGTGAGGGCACGGTCCCCGGCGAAGGTGCGGGCGATCGCTCGGCCCTCGACCAACCGCTCGAACTCCTCGATGCCCGTGCTGCGGCGCACGGTCACACGCTGGAGGGCGTACGGCCCCTGCCGGCGGCGCGCGAGGCCGTTGCCGACGGCGAGCGCCTGGGCGTACCCCGTCTCGCGGACCGCCCGGCGCACCCGGCGGCTGGAGTAGCCGTAGGGGTAGGCGAAGGAGACCGGGACGGTGCCCAGTTCGTCGGCGACGATCTCCTTGCAGTGGATCAGCTCGTGCCGCAGCGATGCGTCGTCGAGCTGGTCGAGCTGCGGGTGGGTGTGGCTGTGGCCGCCGATCTCGACGTCCGCGGCCGCCAGTTCGCGCACCTGCTCCCAGTCCAGCATCGTGTCGAGGCCGCCCCCGGTGTCGTACGCGCCCTTGATCCAGCCGGTGGAGACGAACAGCGTGGCCGCGAAGCCGTGCTTGGCGAGCACCGGCAGCGCGTGCCGGTGCACCCCCTCGTAGCCGTCGTCGAAGGTGATCAGCACCGGGCGCGGCGGCAGGGAGCGGCCCGACCGCCAACTCGACGCCAGATCCGCTGTGTTGACCGGGGTGAGCCCCAGGTCGCCGATCATCGCCATCTGTTCGGCGAACGCCTCCGGCGCCACCGACAGCGTGCGGGTGGCGTCGTTCGGCGCGGTCGCGACCGAGTGGTACATGAGAACCGGTACGGGCGCTTCGCTCATTGAGATCCCCCCTCGATCCCGACCACGGAGAACGTGGCACCGCCCTTGCGGGCCCGGATGCTCCCCACCACGTACCCACCCGCCGCCGTCAGCACCCCGGCGACGATCGCGCCCGCCCGCCCCGCACCCCCCGGCCGGGCCAGCACGGCGTCGCGCAGACCGCGCACCACACCGGCCGGCAGCACCCGGGTGGCGTACCGGCGTTCGGACTCAAGTCCCTTCTCAGCCCCCACACTTCGCGCCACCAGCGCCTTGGACAGGCCCTCGGCGTACGCGCGCGTGCGGAAGTACCCGAAGTGCTCACGCGCCTCGGGCACCCGGTGATGGATCACCGCACGGTCGTCGATCAGCAGGATCGCGTCCGGTCTGGCGCGGGTCAGACGGATGCACAGCTCCGTCTCCTCGCAGCCCAGCGGGCGCTTGTCGCCGTCCCGCCCGATACCGGTCGCGAAACCGCCCGCCGCGTCGAACGCCGTACGGCGGAACGAGGCGTTGCCGCCGAGGACGTTGCGCACCCGCACCAGGCCCGGCGGCAGCCCCCTGTACGTACAGCCCACCACCCAGTCGAACTCCTCCGGGAACCAGGCCGGACGGCGGCCCGAGGCCCAGATCGGCATCGTACGGCCGCCGACGGCCATCACCCGCGGATCCGCGTACCCCTCGGCGAAACGCCGCAGCCACTCCCGCTCGGCCACGGCGTCGTCGTCGAGGAACGCGATCACCTCGCCCCGGGCGGCCGCGATACCGGTGTTGCGGCCGGCGGACAGCCCGCGGGGGCCCGCGTTGGCGAGCACGCGGACCTCACCGGTCTCCTGGTAGTCCTTGTACTCCTTGGCGAGCCGGTCCAGCAGAGCCGGATTGTGGTCGACGACCAGCAGGGTCTCCAGCGCGGGACGGGACTGCGCGCGCACCGAGGAGACCGCCGCGAGGATGTCCTCCCAGCGATCCTCGGTGTAGACGCAGATCACGACGGAGATGTCGAGACCGCTCAAGACACCTCTCCCCGCACCGAGTCGAGCATCGGCGAGTGGCGTTCCTGACTGCGCAGCGCGCGCCGGTTCGACCGCTCCTTGAGGATCACCTTGAGCACCCGGAACCCGTCCCGCACGGCCCGCAGATTGCTCGCGCCGTGGATGCGGAGGTACTCGTAACTCGGGATCTCCTGCACCTTGAGCCCCGCCTTGACCACCCTGATGTTGATCAGGGTCTCGATCTCGAAACCGGTGCAGTCCAGGGAGATCTTGTCCAGGCAGTGCCGCCAGAACGCGTTGTAGCCGTAGCACAGGTCCGTGTAGCGGGCGCCGAACTTGCGGTTGACGATGGTGCACAGCGCCCAGTTGCCCAGCTTGCGGATGAACGTCATGTCGTCGGTGCCGCCGCCGTTGGCGAAGCGGGACCCCTTGGCGAAGTCCGCGCCGGAGACCAGGGCGGACACGTACGACACGATCTCGTTGCCGTCGGCCGAGCCGTCCGCGTCGACCATCACGATGATGTCGCCGGTGCACGCCTCGAACCCCGTGATCAGGGCATCCCCCTTGCCCTTGCCCTGCTGCTCGACGACCTTGACGTTCGGCCACAGGTCCCGGGCCACTTCGACGGTGTCGTCCGTGGAATTGCCGTCCACCAGAACGACTTCGTGTATCCAGTCCGGAAGTGTCTTGAACACGTACGGGAGATTCTCCGCCTCGTTCATGGCGGGAATCACCACGCTCACCGGTGGCGCGATGGCCAGGTGAGAGGAGATCGGCCGGTATCGGCCGGCAAGTGACGGACCTTGGTCCGTGGCCGCCGGCCGCAGAACAGAACTCATGAGTCTGGTCCCTCTCGTCCGGTGGACCGCCCGCCCCTGGGCGGCCCGGTTGTGTATCCGGTTCGAAAGGGGGGTTTCACGCCTGTGGCATGACGAAATGGATCTCCGTGCACGCCGACGGCGAGCTGGCAAAGCTGCCCGTCTGCCGTGGAACGGCAGCCGGTCGCGCGGCACGACCCGGTCACAAGTGCGGTCACCGAGCACGGCACCCCCCTACCGCGCCCCACGCCGGGAACCATCGCGGTCCTGAGCCCTCCCCTGGGCCGCTCGATGATGGACCGATGCGGGTGAGATGTACGACGGTATTGACGATTGAACCCGTATGGCAAGACCTGGAACGAGGCCTCACCTTTTTGTTGGTTTGACCGTTACACAACCTAGAAGTAGGAAAAAACTGATCACGGTTACT
Organism: Streptomyces sp. NPDC001492; assembly: GCF_053597275.1. NCBI lineage: Bacteria > Bacillati > Actinomycetota > Actinomycetes > Kitasatosporales > Streptomycetaceae > Streptomyces > Streptomyces sp. NPDC001492. The sequence goes on from NZ_JBSFHW010000019.1 coordinate 113,020, forward strand.
GCGATGATTCCGCCGCGCACCGACCACCGGTGAACGGCCAACATGCCCTGTGCCACCAGCATGTTGAGAACAATTGCGCCCGCGACCGCGGCGAGTGTGCGGCCGAAGGGCTCCAGCCCGCGCAGCGCGGCCCCGATGGCCGTGGCGGGCGCGGCGAGCAGAAAAAACAGGGTGAGCGGCCCGCGCAGAGGTGAGCCCGAGTCGGCCAGCGCCAGCAGCGCGCCGAATCCCCCGACGGCCGTCGCGGCGCCCGCGAGCAGGGGCGACAGGTCCCTCCCCGGTCCTGATCGCGCCCGCTCGGCGCCGTCCGTCGACGAACCGCCGTCTGCCGAAGATCTGTTGGTGAGTCTCTTGATACGGATGGTCTGCATTGGCGACTTTGCCCCCCAGCGCGCCGGATGCCGGACTTCAATGTCGCGCAGCGCAAGAGGGGGCGTCAAGACACGGAACCCTCCCACAACTGTTCTCATCCGGCTTTAAACATGTGTTCCCCGGAGGCGTCGACTGCCTCCGGGGAACCGTGGTTCAGGCCGAGCCGGCCCCTCGCGCCGGTGCTACGGCACGAGCTTCAGGAGCTTGTTGGGCGAGCCGGAGCCCGCGCTGGTGACCACGCCGGAGGTGGCGCCGTTCACCAGGGCCGTGGCGACCTGGGCGGGGGTGGCCGAGGTGTGGCCCGCGAGGTAGACCGCCGCGGCGCCCGCGACGTGCGGAGTGGCCATCGACGTACCGGAGATGGTGTTGGTCGCGGTGTCGCTGGTGTTCCAGCCCGCCGTGATCGAGGAGCCGGGCGCGAAGAGGTCCAGGACCGAGCCGTAGTTGGAGTAGCTGGCCTTGGCGTCCGAGCTGGTGGTCGCGCCGACCGTGATCGCGGTGGAGACCCGGGCCGGGGAGTACGAGGAGGCGTTGGCGGAGCTGTTGCCCGCCGCGACGGCGTACGTCACGCCGCTGGCTATGGAGTTGGCGACCGCCGTGTCCAGCGAGGAGGAGGCGGAACCGCCCAGCGACATGTTCGCGACGGCCGGCGTGGTGTGGTTCTCGGTGACCCACTCGATGCCGTCGATGACGCCCGCGGTGGTGCCGGAGCCGTTGTTGTCGAGCACCCGGACGGCCACGATCTTCGCCTTCTTGGCGACGCCGTAGGTCGAGCCCGCGATTGTGGTGGCCACGTGGGTTCCGTGGCCGTTGCCGTCGGAGGCGGTGGTGTCGCCGTCGACCGCGTCGTAGCCGTAGGAGGCGCGGCCGCTGATCTGGCTGTGGGTGATACGGACGCCGGTGTCGATGACGTATGCCGTCACGCCGCTGCCCGCACTGTCGGGGTAGGTGTACGTGCCGGACAGCGGCAGCGCGGCCTGGTCGATGCGGTCCAGGCCCCAAGGGGCGCTCGACTGCGTGGTGTCGGTCAGGTGGACGGTCTGGTTCTGCTCGACGGAGGCCACCGACGGGTCGGCCGCGAGTCTCTTCGCCTCGGTCGCCGAGAGGGTGGCGGTGTACCCGTTGAGCACGGTGTCGAAGGTCTTGCGGACCGTGCCGCCGTACTCCTTGATCAGGCCCTTGCCCGCGCTGGAGGCCGCCTTGAGGCCGGCGCTCTTCTTCAGGGTGACGATGTAGCTGTCCTTGACCGCCGTGGGGGAGCCGGCTGCCAGGACCCTGCCCTCGGCCGGGGCGGCCTGGGCGGGGAGGGTGGTGAGTCCGCCGACGAGAGCGGCGGTCGCCAGACCGGTGGCGGCGGCGAACCGGAGCTTCCTGCTACGCAGTTGTGCCATGACGAGGGAGTCCTCCTCTGGGCGGCGCACGCCTGGGTCGGGCGCACGCCTGTGGGGGGTGCGCGCGAGGTCGCACGCACAGCCCGGAACGGCGCGTTCCCGTCCCAAGCCGAAGTAAAGAATGGGTCATCTGCGGGTGTGGGACAAGGGAGTTGAGGGGTCGTCAACAAACCTGTCATGGGCACGTAATCAAACATGCCGTGAAGCGCCGGTGGTGACCCGTCAGGATCTGAAAAGTCTTGACATGGACACTTCCCATCGACACGTGTCATTGGTACGACGGTTACGGCAGAGATCCTGCTAAAGGGAGGTTCCATGAGACGTTCCCGAATTGCCGTTTTCGTGAGCTCGATCCTCCTCGCCACCGGCACGGCCCTCACCGGGGCCACGGCGGCGCAGGCGTCCGGGCAGGCCGCAGCCACCGGCTATGTGGCCCTCGGCGACTCCTACTCCTCCGGCGTCGGCACCGGCAGCTACATCAGCGCCAGCGGCGACTGCAAGCGCAGCACCAAGGCCTACCCCAACCTCTGGGCGGCCGCCCACTCACCCTCGACGTTCGACTTCACCGCCTGCTCGGGCGCCCGTACGGGTGATGTTCTGTCAGGTCAGCTGGGTCCGCTCAGCTCCGCCACCGGCCTGGTCTCCATCAGCATCGGCGGCAACGACGCAGGCTTCTCCGACGTCATGACGACGTGTGTGCTCCAGTCCGACAGCACCTGCCTCTCCCGGATCAACACCGCGAAGGCGTACGTCGACTCGACGCTCCCCGGACAGCTGAACAACGTCTACTCGGCGATCACCGCCAAGGCCCCGAACGCCCACGTCGTCGTCCTCGGCTACCCCCGCTTCTACAAGCTCGGCACCACCTGCCTCGGTCTCTCCGAGACCAAGCGGAAGGCGATCAACGACGCGGCCGACTACCTGGACACCGCCACCGCCAAGGTCGCCGCCGACCACGGCTTCACCTTCGGCGACGTCCGCACCACCTTCACCGGCCACGAGATCTGCTCCGGCAGCTCCTGGCTGCACAGCGTCGAGTGGTTCAACATCGGCGAGTCGTACCACCCCACCGCGGCCGGCCAGTCGGGCGGCTATCTGCCCGTCCTGACCAGCGCGGCCTGATCACCCGGAAGGAGACGGCGAAGTACTGGAGGAGGCCCCGCCCGTCGGGGTCTCCGACACACAGGTCACCGAGAACGGAACCGAGTTGGACGTCGTCTGCTTCGGCGAGCGCACCTCGACACTGATCGAGTTCCGGAAGGTCCCGGTGTTGTTGTACGTCGTCACGAACGCCCTGTCCTGCTTGGTCTTCCCGCCGCCCTGCGGGAAGGACAGCGTCTTCCACCCCGGATCCATGATCTGCCCGTCCTTCGACAGCCAGCGGTAACTGACCTCCGCCGGCAGCTTTCCGACCGTGAAGGTCGCGGTGAATTCGGGCGCGTCGCTGCGGGCGGGCGGACAGGTGCCGGAGTAGTCGGTGTTCGAGCCGGACAGCGTGACGTTCACGGTCTGGGGTGCCGCCGTGGAGGCGCTGCTGCTCGGACTCGGCGTCGGGCTCGCGCCCGAGCCCGGGCTGCTGTGCGTGGCGGTCGACGGAGTCCTGGTGTCCGAACGGGGGGTGCCGGCATTGTTGTCGCCGCCGCCGTGGTCGCGGTTCAGCAGCGCGTACGTCAGCCCCGCGATGGCCAGGGCGAGGACGAGCACCCCGACGAGCAGGACGACACCGGCCCGGCGGTTGCGCTCCGGCGGCGGTGCGGCCGTCGCCGTCGTCCCGGGACCCGGCACCGGCTGCGTCCGTCCGACCGGATACGGCATCGCAGGCGTCGGCGACTGAGGCTGCGGGAACGCCGCGACCGTCGGGGCGAACGGAGACACCGGCGCGCCGTACGCGTGGGGCGTGCCGCCCGCCGCGATGATCCGCAGGTCCTGCTCGGCCTGGTCGGCCGGCAGCCGCTCGGCCGGGTCCTTGCGCAGCAGCCCCTCGACCACGGGGGTCAGCGGACCGGCCCGGTGCGGCGGCGGGAGCTCCTCGTCGACGATCGCGCGCAGGGTGCTGAGCGGGGTGTCCTGGCGGAACGGGGAGTTGCCCTCGACCGCCGCGTACAGCAGGACGCCGAGCGACCACAGGTCGGACTCCGGGCCGGGCGTGCGGCCCAGCGCCCGCTCCGGCGCCAGGAACTCCGGCGAGCCGATCACCTCCCCGGTCATCGTCAGTGCCGAGCTGCCCTCGACCTGCGCGATACCGAAGTCGGTGAGCACCACCCGGTCGTCGTTCGACAGCAGCACATTGGCCGGCTTCACGTCCCGGTGCAGTACCCCGGCCTCGTGCGCCGCCCGCAGCGCGGCGAGCACCTCGGCGCCGATGTGTGCGGCGCGCCGCGGATCCAACGGGCCCTCGGCGTCCAGGAGTTCGGCCAGCGAGATGCCGCGGACCAGCTCCATGACGATCCACGGCCGGCCGTCCTGGGTCGCCACGTCGTACACCGTGACGACATTGCGGTTGGCGACCCGCGCGGCCGCCCACGCCTCGCGCTCCAGCCGGGCGTACATCCGCTCCACGTCCGAAGCCGGCAGCCCGGCGGGCGCACGCACCTCCTTGACGGCGACCTCACGGTGCAGCACCTCGTCCCGGGCGCGCCACACGGTTCCCATGCCGCCCTCGCCGAGGGGGGACAGGAGACGGTAGCGGCCCGCGATCAGACGTTCACTGCCCGATTCTTCGGACACGGGCGTCCCCCATTCGCATCCGCGTGCTTTCTCCACTCCGTGCGTTTTCTTCCCCAACGTAGCTCAGCCGAGTGCGGATGCGGCCCCCTTGAGTACCAGTCCCACCCCAAGAGCCACGACGAGGAACGCCGAGCCCAGGGGCGCGGTCCTGCGGACGAGGGCCGCCATCGGGTGGGTGGTCCAGCGGGGGCGCCTGTCCAGCACACGGTTCATCCCGGTACCCAGCTTGACGACGGCGAACCCCGCCGCGGTGAGGGTGAGGGCGAGCCCGACGCCGTACGCGACGACCAGCAGCAGCCCGAACCAGGCCTGACCGAGCGCCGCCGCGCCGACGAGCACGACGACCGCGGAGGGACTGGGCACGAGACCACCGGCGAAGCCCAGCAGGATCGTGCCGCGCAGGGTGGGGGCGACGGAGTGGGTGTGGGTGAAACCGCCGTGGGTGTGCTCGACGGTGTGTGAGTGGGGGTGGGGGTGGTCGGAGTGGTGGGTGTGGCTGTGGTCGCGATCGTGGCTGTGAGGGTGGTCGTGATCGTGGTCGTGGCTGTGAGGGTGGTCGTGTTCGTGATCGTGGTCGTGCGTGTGGCCGGGGGAGTGCGTGTGGGAGTGGGCCTCGGCTGCCGCCGAGGCGGTTTCGGTGTGGGCGGCCACCAGGACCAGGGCGCGTTCCTCGGGCTCGGCGGACTCGTGCGGATGCGTGTGCCCGCCGGGGCCGTGCGGGTGCGGATGGTCGTGGTCGTGGGTGTGCCCGTGGTCGTGGGTGTGTCCCGGGCCGGGGCCGCGGTTGCGCCAGGCCCGGCGTACGAGGGTTGCGCCCGCGCAGGTCACCATGACGCCGCTCGCGATGCCCAGCCAGATGATCACCGAGGGGGCCGCCGCGGAGCCCGCCGTGACCAGGAGGCCGAGGGCGACCACGCCCAGCGTGTGGGTGACCGTGACCGAGGCGGCCAGGGGCATGACGTCCTTGAGGCGGGCGCGGCCGCCGCGGGCGGCTGCCGTCGCGGCCATCAGGGTCTTGCCGTGTCCCGGGGCGAGCGCGTGCATCGCGCCCAGGACGACCGCGATGAGCAGCGAGAGCGCGGCGAAGCCGAAGGTGAGGTCGTGGCGGGCCACCAGGTTGTTCAGGGCCTGCGTCCAGCGGTCCGCGCCGCGCGGCAGCACGGAGGCCGCGGGGGCGTTCTGGCGCTCTTCGACCAGGGCCGGTCCACCGGGCCGCACGCGCAGCGAGGCGGTCGAGGTGTCGGCGGGGGAGGAGAGCAACTCCTTGGGGTAGCTGGTGAGTTCATGGGAGACCGAGGCCCTGGGCACGTCCGTCGCGGTGAGCGTCATCCGGTCGCCGCGCGCGGTGATCTCGCGCCAGCCGGGCCCGGAGGTGGCGCCCTCGCTGTGGAAGCCGAGGGTCACGGTGTCGCCCTTGGGGAGCGGCGCGGTCAGCCGGCACTCCACCCGGACGGTGTTCAGCCCGGCCTGCCCGGGCCGCAGCTGAGCCCTGCTGCTCCCCACGGTCAGCGTGCTGGCCCGTCCGTCGACCGTGACCTTGCTGCCTTCGGCCGCCTTCGCGCACCGCTCCTTCGCCCACTCGCTCATACCGAGCCGCTTGATGTCGGGCTTGGCCTGGGTGGCCGGGATCTCGGCGAGGTCCTCGACGTGGTCGACGCGGAGCTTGCCGGGGGCGGCGACCAGGCCGTCGTAGCGGTTGACGGTGAAGTTGCCGAGGGGGTGCGCGCTCGCGCCGGTGGAAGGTACCAGCGCGAGCGCGCAGGCCGCCGTGAGGACGGCCCCGGTGGAGGCGAGCAATCGACGGGGGTTCACTTCGCCGCCTCCAGGTCTGCGAGTGCCGTGCGTGCTTCGCGGGCGCCCAGCGGCGAGAAGCCGGGGTTGAGTTTCAGCGCCGCCTTGAGGGAGTCACGGGCGTCCTCGGTGTGGCCGGTGGCGCGTTCGATCATGCCGCGGTGGTAGAGGAAAGAGGCGTTGCGGTAGCCGGTGGCCGTCGCCTGCCGGGCGTACGGAAGAGCCTCCTTGTCCTTGCCGTTGACGTGCAGCGCCCAGGCCAGGGCGTCCGCGGTGTGCACGGTGTGGCGCCGGGCCCATTCGGCGCGGGCGGCGCGCAGGGCCGCGGCCTTGTCGCCGTGGTCGGCCGCCGCGAGGGCGGTGTCGAGATCGGCGTTGACGCCGTTGGCACGGGCCAGGGCGATCCAGGCGTCCACGAGGGCGTACTGGTCGCGGGCCTTCGCCCGGTCGCCGTCGGCGCCGCGGTCCTCGTACATCTCGCCCAGTTCCACGAGCGGCCCGGGCAGCGGGTAGCGGGCGACGAGCTGCTCCATGTCCCTGAGCCCGGTCGCCTTGTCGCCGCTCGCGTACTCGGCGCGGGCGCGGCCCTCCAGCGCCGGGAGGTAGGTGTCGTCGGCGGCGAGGGCGCGGGCGTAGTAGTCGACCGCCGTCTTGTAGTCGCCCTGGTTCCAGGCGAGTTGGCCGAGCTGGAAGGCGACGTAGGAGATGTCGCCCTTGGTGCTCGCGGTGCCGAGGGCCTGCTCCAGGACCCGGCGGGCCGTCTTCACGTCCCCGCGCAGCTCGTGCACATACGCGTACCGCGTGAAGACGGGGATGCCCGGGCGCCGCGAGTCCGCGGTGTCGGCCGCCTTCGACGCGTCGGCGTAGCGGCCGAGTTCGACGAGGGCGTCGACACGGGAGGAGAGGGCGCTTTGGCTGTAGGGGTTCTCCTTCAGCACCTGGTCGGCGTACTTCAGGGCGTCCTTGAAGTCGTGCCGGGCCGCGGCGAGGGCTGCCTGCCCGGTGATGGCCTGCTCGTTGCCGGGCTTCACGGCGAGCGAGCGCTTCAGGGCCCTGTCGGCCTGCGGGTAACGGGAGGGGTCACCCTTGGTGCGCGCCTGTTCGACATACGCCAGCCCGAGACCGGCCCAGCTCCCGAAGTCCCTTGGCTGCGCCTTGAGATGGGCCTGCAGGGCGAGGATGCTCGCGTCGATGTCCCCGCTGTTCAGCAACGCCGGCGACAGCGCACTGGGCGCGGCGGAGACGGTCGTGGTGTTCCCGTCCCGGATGGCGCCGTAAGCAATGGACCCACCGGTGAGTGCGACAGCCAACAGGGCGGCGATCCCGGCCAGTTGCCCCATGTGCCACCGCCGCCCAGCGGCCGCGACCCGCCGGACCGCGGCAACGCGTTGGTCGGCGGACGCGCCTTCTGGGGAGCCGGCGGCTGTTTCCAACTCCGGCTCGGCAACCGTGGCACTCTCCGCGAAGCCTTCGTTGTCCTCAGTGTCCGGGGCCATGCCCTCTCCTCCAGGGTGTATGGGCCGAAGCCCGCGGACCGGGCGGTGCCGCTCCGAAGAAACCGCCCGGTCCGCCGGTAATAGTGCGGGCTAGTACGCGCGGCTGCGCATCCGGCGCCACCACATGAGGCCCGCGCCGATCAGCGCGATACCGGCAGCTCCGCCACCGGCCGAAGCCGCGATCAGCGTGGTGTTGTTCATGCCGCCGGCCGACGCGGGCTGCAGCGCGTCACCGAGCTGGCTCTTGACGTCGCTGCCGCTGGAGACGCCCTTGGCGGTCGCACCGCGCGAACCGGAGGTCGGGTTGGCCAGGTACGGGAAGTACTTGCCGAAGCCCTTGTCGTTCTTGTCCACCGCGTCGCCCAGGTCGTTCTTCGAGCCGACCAGTTCGCCCTCCACGACCTGGAGCGCCTCGTCGATCACGTCGTCGGTGAGCCGGCGCCCGTTCGGGAAGCCCGCGTTGTCACCGTCGAGAACGCCCAGCCGCTTCGGATAGGCGGTCGGCTTGATCGACGTGTTCAGGCGCAGTTCCTCCGCCGGACGCACGTACGGCGGCTGGTTGAGGCCCTTGACGCCCTTCAGGAACACGTCGACGAGGTCGTTGCGCGGCTCCGACGGTGCCTTGATCTTGTAGATCGCCTCGATGAGCTTCGGCAGCTCCGGGTTGGTCACGTTCTTCAGGAACTGCCCGTCCTCCCACGGCGAGGACGCGTTGAACTTGTCCTTGTCCTTCAGCGGGTTGACGACCTCGTTGACCAGCGGGTTGCCCAGGCGCGAGACCTGCTCGTAGTAGCCCCGGGCGTTCCTGCGCGCGACGGTCGACCAGACGCCGATGACCGGCTGATGCTTGGACTCCGTGAGCATGTCCGTGGGCAGCTGCAGGGCGATCGAGTTGACGTTGTAGCCCTTGAGGGTGTCCCGGCCGACCTCGGAGAGGTTCCCGCCGTACAGCAGGTCGAAGACGCGCAGGTCGGCGAAGAACGGGTCGTCTGCCTGGCCGGCGAAGGTCTGGCCGCCGTTGGAGAGCTTGTAGATCGCCTGGTCGCGCAGCTTGCCGTAGTCGGGCATCGACGCCTTGCCGACGTCCGACGGTGCCACCGGAATGTCGTCGGCGAGCCTGGTCTTCGAGACGACCCTCTGGTTCTTCAGCTTGATCAGGTCGATGTTGTACGTCTGCGTGATGTTCAGGTCCGGGTCGGTCAGATTGCTGACCACGCCCGTGTTGTACAGGAACGACTTCTTGTTCTTCGTCTGCGTGCGGAACGTGTAGCGCAGCAGCAGGTCCCCCTGCGCGTCGCCGTTGTTGTCGATGTGGATGTCGTACTGGGCGTCGTCGCCGAACTGGTAGAAGTTCGGGCCGCCGGCCGGTTCCTCGAACGGGATGAAGTTCGCGATGACCGTCGTGGTGTCCGGCTTGTCCGGGCTGACGAACGCGTACAGGTCCGTGTTGTCGTACTGGGGCTGCCCCGAGATCAGCGGGGCCTCCCGGTGGCTGGAGGCGGATGCCGCCCCCGGTTCCAGCGTGGCCACACCGGCGGCCGCGAGCCCGCCGGCGGCCAGCGCACTGGCTATCAGGGTCGCGATGCTCCTGCGTCCCGAGCCGCTCCTGGAGATAGGTGTCATGCCGTCCGTCCTCAGTCCCAACTTGCCTGACGAACGCTGATTCGGAGCGGTCGCCGGAGTGGATTGGTGGAATCTCAAAGGTCTTTACGGCAAAGCCCTGATCTTGTTTCAGTCGAGCCGCGAAACTTCTTTGGTGAGGTGCCGACCCGCGTTTCGGGCGCGCTGATCCGTACCCCATCCGGAGGTGCGTTCGTTGCGAATGCCTGGTGTGACGGGACGGGGCCCATGCGGGCGGGGAGAGGGGGACCGAGTGGAGGCGGACGAGCTTCTGGTACTCGTGGCAGGCGGCGACCAGAAGGCATTCGAGGAGCTGTACGGCCTGGTGTCCGGTCCGGTGTTCGGACTGGTCCGCCGGGTGGTACGCGACCCCGCGCAGTCGGAGGAGGTGGCGCAGGAAGTGCTGCTCGAACTCTGGCGGTCCGCCGCGCGGTTCGACCCCGGCCGCGGCAGCGCCCTGTCCTGGATCCTCACCCTCGCCCACCGCCGCGCCGTCGACCGGGTGCGCAGCGCCCGCGCGGCCGTCGACCGCGAGCAGCGCGAGGCGCGCCGGGCCCACCATCCCGCCTTCGACCAGGTCACCGAGGAGGTCGAGGCGGGTCTCGAACGCGAGTGGGTACGCCGCTGCCTGGACCGCCTCACCACCCTGCAGCGCCAGTCCGTCACCCTCGCCTACTACGACGGCTACACGTACCGTGAAGTGGCCGAGCGGCTCTCGCTGCCGCTGGGCACGGTCAAGACCCGGATGCGCGACGGACTCACCCAGCTGCGCAAGTGCCTGGGAGGTGTCGCATGAGTCTGCTCGCCCGACTGCTCGGCCGCGGGGATCTGCACTCGCTCGCGGCCCCCTATGCGCTCGACGCCCTGGAGCCCGCGGAGCGGGTCCGCTTCGAGCGGCACCTGAAGGACTGCGAGCGCTGCCGTGCCGAGGTGCGTGGCCTGTCCGAGGACGCCGTCCGCCTCGCCTGGTCCACGGCCGCCCCGCCGCCGGCCGCGATGCGCGACCGGGTGCTCGCCGCCGTTCGCGCCACCCCCCAGGAGGCGGGGCCGGTCGCCAGGGAGCGCACGCCCCAGCTGCCGCCGCACGTCTGGGGCACGCAACCACCGCCGGGACGCTCCCGTGCGCCGCGTGAGCGCCGCCCCTTCTTCGTGCCGTTCGCCACGGCGACGGCGGCCGCGGCCCTCGTCGTCGCCTCGCTGTTCGCCGTCCAGGCGAACCGGACCCAGGACAAGCTGGACGCCGAGCGCGCCCAGGCACGTGAGATCGCCCACGTTCTCGCAGCTCCCGACGCGCGGGCGACCACTCGCAAGGACCCCCAGGGCCGAAGTATCGGAGCCGTGGCCTCCGCATCGGAGGGGCAGGCCGTCGTCACGCTGAGCGGATACGGAGCCCTGCCCAGCGGACGCGTGCACCAGCTCTGGCTCATGCGCCCCGGTGTGCAACCACGCTCCCTCGGGCTCTTCGGGGGCGGCGACACGCCCTTGGTCGCGACCGACCTGAGCAAGTCGGCCACGTCACTCGCAGTGACCGTCGAGCCCGACGGTGGCTCACCACAGCCCACCAGCCAGCCCATTGTCCAACTCGCCCTGAAATCGGTTGGATTCGGAGAGTGACCATGGAGGAGTCGTCAACGCCCTTATGGGGAAGGTGAATCCTGTGACCGCGATACACGCGTGCCTCGGGGGAGCGATAGGGTTACCCTGCCCGGGCCGGGTGGACTCGTACGGGTGGGGAGTGACATGGAACAGATAACAATGCGCAGCAGGGCCAGGGTCCCTGCGATCACCTACGGGAGCAGTGCGACCAGTTCGCGTCTCGACCGCCATCTCTCGGTGCTGGGCGGCCCGGCCGTACCGCAGCGCGAGACGGCCGAGGCGACCTCGCTGATGCGTGAGCTGACCGCGCGTGACACCCCACGTGAGCGCAGCGCCAGCGGCAACCGGATCAGCCATGTGCTGCTCTTCGCGCCGCTGCGCCGACTGCGCCGTTCGCTGTTCGGCGGGCGCTGAGCCGTACCGGCGTTCGTGTGTCCGGTGCAGTACTGCGGCAGTCGTCCGTCATCCCCACGGCATGCAGTGGTGCACCGGCTCGCAGCCCGTACTCGGGCGTGTCCCTGTCATGGACGGTGTCTTCGGTGCGTTCCACCCGCTCTGCACCGAAGACAACTGCCCGTCGACCCCCAGCTGTTGAGATCACCGGCCCCCGTACGTGTACCTCCGTACCGAGAGCGGCATGAACACGGCGATCAGCGCCACGCACCACACCAGTGACCCGGCGATCGGATGCGCCACCGGCCAGGCGGCATCCACCGGCACCGGCGCGTTCCCGAACAGGTCCCGCAGTGCCGTCGTCACCGCGCTGATCGGATTCCACTCGGCGACCGTGCGCAGCCAGCCCGGCAGGCCGTCGGTCGGGATGTACGCGTTGGACAGCAGCGGCAGTACGAACGTCGAGGCGCCGAGCTGCCCGGCCGCATCCTCGCTGCGAGTGAGCAGTCCGAGGAAGATCCCGATCGACGTGCAAGCGAACCGGAACAGGAGCAGCAGCCCCACGGCGCCCACGGCCCGGAGCGCGGACCCCTCGACCCGCCAGCCCACCGCCAGGCCGACCAGGAGCAGGGGAACCGTCCCGATCGCCGTGACCACGAGGTCGGCCACCGCCTGCCCGAGCGGCACGGCCGCGCGGCTCACCGGCATCGCGCGGAAGCGGTCCATCACGCCGCGGTGCGCGTCGGCGGCCGCCTGGAACATGCCGGTCATCAGCCCGCCCGCGGCCGTCGAGACCAGCAGCCCCGGCACCAGGAAGGACCGGTACGCGTGGCCGGGCATCGCGAGGGCGCTGCCGAAGACGTAGCCGAAGAACAGCAGCATGTTGATCGGCATGACCTGGGTGAGGATCGCCAGCCCGGGACTGTTGCGGACCCGCCGCAGCTGCCGGCCGACCATCGCGAGACCGTCGTACGCCAACGTGCTCATGCTGCGGGCTCCTTGATGTCGGCGGTCAGTCGGATGAAGGCCTCGTCGAGCGTCGGCTGCCGCAGGGTCACGTCGAGCAACGGCACGCCCGCCGCGTCGAGTTCGCGCACCAGGCGGGGCAGGGTGAGCGTCCGGTCCCTGGTGACCGCGCCGACGGCGTCGCGTTCACGGTCGAACGACGGCTCGGTTCCGGTGAGTTGATCGAGCACTCCGGCCGCCTTCGCCATCATGTCCGCGTCCGCGACGACGACCTCGACATAGGCCCCGATGAGCGCCTTGAACTGGTCCGGCGAGCCCGAGTGTGCCACCCGCCCGCGGTCCACCAGGGCGATGTCGTCGGCGAGTTGGTCGGCCTCCTCCAGGTACTGCGTGGTCAGCAGCACCGTCGTGCCGTCGGCCGTGAGCTCGCGCACGGCCTTCCAGATCAGAGTGCGGCTGGCCGGGTCGAGTCCGGTCGTCGGCTCGTCCAGGAACAGCACCTCGGGCCGGCGGATCAGACTCGCCGCCAGGTCCAGCCGGCGGCGCATGCCACCGGAGTACGTCGACGCCGCCCGGCCGGCGGCCTCGGCCAGCCCGAACCGTTCGAGGAGTTCCTCGGCGCGCTGCCCCGGCGCCCGTACCCGGTGCAGTCGCGCGAACAGCCGCAGGTTCTCACGGCCCGTGAGATCACCGTCGACCGACGCGTACTGCCCCGTGACCCCGATCCTGCGCCGGACCTCAGAGGGCTCCCGGACGAGGTCGTGCCCCGCGATCCGCGCCGAGCCCGCGTCCGGCCGCAGCAGGGTCGTCAGCAGTCGTACGGCCGTCGTCTTGCCCGCCCCGTTCGGCCCGAGGACACCGCAGACCGTGCCCCGGGCCACCGCGAGATCCAGCCCGCGCACCGCGTGCACTGCGCCGAACCTCTTCTCCAGACCTTCACTAAGTACAGCGTACGTAGAAGTCATGTCTCGACCATAGCGCACTACGTACGGTGTACGTAACTAGGATGGTGGGCGAGGTGATGATCGATGGCGGGCCGAGCGGCGGTACCCGAAGTGATCTGGGCTCGTCCCGAGCGGACGGGCCGGGGGCCGAGACCGGCCTACACACGGGCCGACATCGCGGCGGCGGCGGTGAAGGTCGCCGACGAGGGCGGGCTGGACGCGGTGTCGATGCGGCACGTCGCGGCCGAACTGGGCTGCGGGACCATGTCGCTGTACAACTACGTCCCCCGCAAGGAGGACCTGTACGAGCTGATGGTGGACGCGGTCAGCGGCGAGCACGAGCTGTGGGAGCCGTCGGGGGACTGGCGGGGCGACATGATGAGGGTGGCTCGTCAGACCCGCTCGCTGATGCACCGGCATCCCTGGCTGCCGCGGCTGATGTCACCCGTGTACGGGTTCAGCCCGAACGCCCTGCGGTACCTGGAGCACTGTCTGGCCTGTCTGGATCCGCTCGAAGGCATGAAGTACGGAATGAAGATGCAGTTGGTCGCGCTGCTCAACGGCGTCGTGACGATGTACGTGGCCAATGAACTGGCCACGGCCGAGCGGACGCGGAACCTGCCGTGGTCGGAGGAGCAGGAGAACGCGGTGCGGATCGCGTATCTGGGAGGCCAGGTCGCGAGCGGGGCGTATCCACGGATGGCCGCGGCGTTCACGGAGGATCCCGGGCCGATCGATCTGGACGCCGTCTTCGAGCTCGCGCTGGAGCGGGTGCTCGACGGGTTCGATCCCGAAAGGCACTAGATCAACGCGAACTGGCCTTCCGGGCCTTCCTCGTGGTGATCGAGGACGGACGCCGGCTTCCGCGCCGCCTCCGGGGCCGGGAACACCCCCGCCTTGTGCAGGTCGGAAGCCGTGATGGGTGCCGTCACCGTCAACTCATCCTGTTGTGGCCGCAGTTCGGCCAACAGGGCCAATACCGTGATCAGCTCCAGCAGCTCCGACGTCCAGGTCTGCGGCCAGGCCGTCGGACGGATCGCGGCCAGCGTCCTCGGCTCCGCCTCCGCCGTCCGTGTCGCGAACCACTGCTCCAGGACCCGGACGCCGGACGCCTCGAAGTCCCAGGCCTCCGGTGGCACCGGGGAGATGCGGCCCTCGTCGAGCAGCAGGGTTTCCTCCTCGCGGTCGTAGGCGATCGTGAGGGGACGGGAGGGCAGCGGGGCGCGGACGTAGGGGCGGCGGCCTCCCGGGAGTCTGGGGCGGTCGCCGTTGCGGCGCATCAGCCAGAGGATGCGGCGGCCCAACTCCACGCCGTGCGACCAGAGTTCGGCGTCCTCGGTGAGGGGGACCGTCAGGTCCGGGCGTACGGCCGCCAGAACCCAGGCGAGCAAGTCCGGCGGGGTGGGGGAGTGGCCGAGGCGGGTGCTCAAGTGGTCCAGCAGGCCCGGGACCAGGTTGGGTTCCGTGCCGCCCGGGCGGCGGTAGAGCGGGCGGATGCGGCCGGGGCGCAGGAGGGGGAGGCGTGAGGTGGCCAGAAGGTGCGGACCGGTGCTTCCCGTGGGCGTCTCGGCGACGAACACCTGGTGTTCGTCCGCCACCCGCCACAGCTCGGGGCGGGCCGTGTCGATCAGGCGGTGGTCGGGGATCAGCCACTGTTCGTCGAAGGGCGCGTGCAGGACGCGCACCGGCTCGGGGCAGGGATCCGACGTGTGGATCAGTTTCTCCGTGCCGCTCGACTGGCCCGGCAGTTGGCCGACCGCCGAGCGCAGGGTGCGCGAACGGCTCGGCTCGAACAGGGCCTCGCGGTCCGGTCCCTCGGCCTTCAGCAGGGCGTCCCAGCGAGCCTTGAGGGATGCGGCGTCGGGGCCCGTCGGCCACCCCCGGCCGAGCCGCGGCGGTGCGACGGACCACGGCATGAGGTCCGCGAGCAGCGGAGCGTCGTCGTGCGTCACGCTGGGCATCGTACGACGTGCCGCCGACAGGCAGCGGGGGCCGGTGATGTCATGTGGCGTCCAGGGTCACCGTGAAGGAGAAGCGGTCGCCGCGGTAGTGGATGACGGCCACGTCCAGGACGCGTCCGTCCCCGTCGTAGGTGACGCCCGTGTAGTGCAGGATCGGGCTGAGCAGCGGGACTTGGAGCAGGCGGGCCGTCTCCGGGTCGGCCAGGCGGGCCTCCACGGTGTCCGTGATACGGCTGATGTCCGCCCGGACGATGTCCCGCAGCACCTTGGTCATCGGCCGGCGCACCAGGTCGGCGGGGTCGAAGCGGGCGGCCAGTTCGGGACGGACGTAGTTGCGGGCGTGGTTGGTCGGCTCGCCCGTCTTCTCTTCGCTGCGCAGCCGGTGGTACGTGGCCACCTCGCCGGTCTCGGGGAAGTACTCGGCGAGTTCGGGCGGCACGGGCGCGCTGCCGTGGTCCAGCAGCTCCGTCACCATCCCGGACTGCTGGGCCACGATCGCGTCCACCGAGCCGAGCAGCCGGACCGGGGCACCCCTCAGGGCGTCGGGCTCGATGAACGTGCCCCGGCGGCGGTGGCGCGTGATCAGGCCCTCGTCCTCCAGCTCCTTCAGCGCCTGCCGCATGGTCAGCACGCTCACCCCGTAGTGCCCCGCCAGCTGCTCCTCCGTGGGCAGCCGCAGCGGATCCTGCGGCGAGCGGCCGAGTATCGAGGCGCGCAGGGACTGCGACACCTGGTACCAGAGCGGCAGCTTGCGGTTCAGGACGATCGAGTCCGGGGCGAAGGAGGTCACGGGCCTATCCGTACCGGTCGTACGCGATCAGTGCAATGGGCGGAAATGCCGCTCGAGGCCCTGCCACACGTCGTCGTAGCGCTGCTGAAGGTGCTCCGCGCCCGCCGCCTGCGGCGTGAGCGTCACCGGCCAGCGGGTCTCGAACATGAACGCCAGCCCGTCGTCCACCTTCTGCGGCTTCAGCTCGGCCGCGCTCGCCCGGTCGAAGGTCTCCCGGTCGGGGCCGTGCGCCGACATCATGTTGTGCAGCGAGCCGCCGCCCGGCACGAAGCCCTCGGCCTTGGCGTCGTAGGCGCCCTCGATCAGGCCCATGTACTCGCTCATCACGTTCCGGTGGAAGTACGGCGGCCGGAAGGTGTCCTCGCCCACCAGCCAGCGCGGCGCGAAGACGACGAAGTCGACGCCGGCCAGGCCCGGGGTGTCGGAGGGCGAGGTCAGCACCGTGAAGATCGACGGGTCGGGGTGGTCGTAGGAGATGCTCCCGATGACGTTGAAACGGCGCAGGTCGTAGACGTACGGGACGTGGTTGCCGTGCCAGGCGACCACGTCGAGCGGCGAGTGGTCGTAGACGGCGGTCCAGAGGTTGCCGCAGAACTTGTTCACCACCTCCACCGGCCCCTCGTCGTCCTCGTACGCGGCGACGGGGGCCCGGAAGTCGCGGGTGTTGGCGAGGCCGTTGGCGCCGATCGGGCCCAGGTCGGGGAGGTGGAAGGGGGCGCCGTAGTTCTCGCACACATAACCGCGGGCTGAGGGATCCAGCAGCTCCACACGGAAGCGCACCCCACGAGGAATCAGCGCCACATGTCCCGGCTCCACATGCAGCAGCCCGAACTCCGTGCGCAGCAGCAGCCCGCCGCGCTCCGGGACGATCAGCAGCTCGCCGTCCGCGTCGCTGAAGACGCGCTCCATCGAGGAGTTGGCGTGGTACAGGTGCACGGCCATGCCGGTGCGCTGGGTGGCGTCGCCGTTGCCGCCCAGGGTCCACAGTCCGGCCAGGAAGTCCGTCCCGGCCGGGGGCTCGGGCAGCGGGTTCCAGCGCAGCCGGTTCGGGTCGGGGACCGACTCGGTGAACGGGGCCGTACGGATCGCACCGTTGTCCGTGCGTGTGAACGCCGGGTGCGCGGCCGACGGGCGGATGCGGTAGAGCCAGGAGCGGCGGTTGTGGGCCCGCGGCTCGGTGAACGCCGTACCGCTGAGCTGTTCCGCGTACAGCCCGAGCGGCGCGCGCTGTGGCGCGTTGCGGCCCACGGGCAGGGCGCCGGGCACGGCCTCGGAGCTGTGCTCGTTGCCGAAACCGGAGAGGTAGGCCAGCCCCTCGGCCGTCTTGCGCGCTCCCCCACGCTCGAACCCGCTCGCGCGGGAGGTGCCCCCATCGCTCATCATCGCTCCCTTGCGACTGCCTTCTGATTCCTATGTATCACCGTAGGATTGCGGTTTCGCGGGCGCAAGGGGGTCGAGGGGCCTCCTCATCAGGGAGGAACGAGAACCAGACTCCAGGGGGATCCGAGTGTCGGAGGGGTGTTCTAGTCTCCCGGGCATGTCGTGGACGCGGGGTCTTCCAGCCGCGCTCGCGGTCTGTGTCCTGCTGGTGACCGGATCCGTGAGCTGCGGCTCCAGTGATGCGCACGAGGGGAAGAACGGCGATTCGATCTCGCCGGTCGGCAAGCTGCTGGACGACACGGACAAGCAGGGGCGGCACTACCGTGAAGTGAAGAAGAAGGGCGCGCCCGAGGTCGGGATCGAGGTGCAGCCGGACTCCGGCAGCGCCTGGGACGTGTATCTGACCGTCCACAACTTCCGCTTCTCCCAGGGCGGCACGAAGGCGCGCGCGACGGCCGGCCGCGGTCTCGCGTACGTCTTCGTCGACGACCGGCTCGTCACCCGGCTCCGCGGCCTCACCTGCCGCCTCCCGGCCAGGTTCGTGCCGCGCGGCACGCACCACGTCACCGCCCGGCTGTACGCCGACGACGGCACCGTATGGGCCGTACAGGGACGCCCCGTGGAGAGCACGGCCGACATCACGGTCTCGGAGGCGGCGGGCACACCGAGTGCCACTCCGGGGGCGACGGCACTGGGTGCATCCGGCACCTATGTGCGTGGCGGGGGGCGAGGTTCACCGGAGCGCTCCGGAACGGCATCATGAAGCCTGTGCCCCACGCGACATCGCTACGCCGAGCCCCCGTGCAGCGACGCAGTGCCGAACGGCTGACCCGGATCCTGGACGCCTGCGCCGACCTCCTCGACGAGGTCGGCTACGACGACCTGAGCACCCGGGCCGTGGCCCTGCGCGCCGGAGTCCCCATCGGCTCGGTCTACCGCTTCTTCGGCAACAAGCGCCAGATGGCCGACGCCCTCGCCCAGCGCAACCTGGAACGCTTCACCGAGCAGGTCACCGAGCGGCTGCGATCCGCGGGCGACGGCGGCTGGCGCTCGGCGATGGACGCCGTCCTCGACGAGTACCTGGCCATGAAGCGCACCGCGCCCGGCTTCTCCCTCGTGGACTTCGGCAACCAGATCCCGGTCGGCGCCCGCGGCGCGGAACCCAACACCCGGGTCGCCGACCGTCTCACCGATCTGCTCTCCGGTTACCTCGACCGGGAGCCGGACGACGACCTGCGTCGCACCTTCCTGATCGCCGTGGAGACCGCCGACACCCTGGTCCACCTGGCCTTCCGGGTGGCCCCTGAGGGCGACGAGAAGATCATCGAGGAGGCGCGGGAGCTGCTGCGGGCCTATCTGGCGCGCGTGCTGGACTGAGATCCCGCCCGGTCGCGGGCCAGCGGATTTCCGACCTCACCCCCGGAGAGGCCTCCCCCTCGTGCATACCGGTCGGTATGCTCGGCCGCACAGTACGAGCGTCACCGTCGCCGCCACCGGGAGGACCCGTGTCCCGCACCGCCCTGCGAATCTGCCCCCTGTGCGAGGCCACCTGCGGGCTGACCCTCACCATCGAGGGCACCCGCGTCACCGGCGCCCGCGGTGACCGCGAGGACGTCTTCAGCAAGGGGTTCATCTGCCCCAAGGGCGCCTCCTTCGGCGCCGTCGACGGCGACCCCGACCGGCTGCGCACGCCGCTCGTGCGCAAGGACGGCGAGCTGCGCGAGGCCACCTGGGAGGAGGCCTTCGACGCGGTCGCCGCCGGCATCCGGCCGGTCGTCGAGCGCTACGGCCCGAACGCCGTCGGGGTCGTCCTCGGCAACCCGAACGTGCACACCATGGCCGGTGCCCTCTACCCGCCGGTGCTGCTCGCCGGCCTCGGCACCCGCAGCGTCTTCACCGCGTCCACGGTCGACCAGATGCCCAAGCACGTCTCCAGCGGACTCCTCTACGGCGACGCCAACGCCATCCCGGTGCCGGACCTGGACCACACCGACCATCTGCTCCTGATCGGCGCCAACCCCCTGGAGTCCAACGGGAGTCTGTGCACCGCCGCCGACTTCCCCGGCAAGCTCAAGGCCCTCAAGGCGCGCGGCGGCCACCTCACCGTCATCGACCCGCGCCGCACCCGCACCGCGGCGCTCGCCGACCGGCACCTCGCGATCCGCCCCGGCACCGACGCGCTGCTCCTCGCGGCGATGGCGTACGCCCTGTTCGAGGAAGACCTCGTCGACACCGGGGAGCTGGCCCCGCATCTCCAGGGCCTGGACGAACTGCGCGCGGCCGTCCAGGACTTCAGCCCCGAAGCCGTCGCCGGCGCCTGCGACGTGGACGCCCCGACGATCCGCACCCTGGCCCGCGAACTCGCCGCCGCCCCCACCGCCGCCGTGTACGGCCGCATCGGCAGCTGCACCGTCCCGCACGGCACCCTGGCCAGCTGGCTCGTCGATGTCCTCAATGTCCTCACCGGCAACCTCGACCGCCCCGGCGGCGCCCTCTTCCCGCAGGCCGCCACCGACCGCACACCCCGCCCCGCCGGACCGAGCCACGGCTTCACGCTCGCCCGCTGGCACTCCCGGGTGAGCGGGCACCCCGAGGCGAAGGGCGAGTTGCCGCTGTCCGCGCTCGCCGAGGAGATCGACACCGCGACCGAGGAGGGCGTGCCGATCCGCGCCCTCGTCACCTCCGCCGCCAACCCCGTGCTCTCGGCGCCCGACGGCGACCGCCTCGACAAGGCCCTGGACTCCCTGGACTTCATGGTCAGCATCGACCCGTACCTGAACGAGACCACGCGCCACGCGACCGTCGTGCTGCCCCCGCCCCCGCCCTCGCAGAGCCCGCACCACGACTTCGCCTTCAACACCCTCGCCGTACGCAACCAGGTCCGCTACACCCGCCCCGCCGTCCCCCTGGAGCCCGGCCGCCTGCCCGAGACCGAGATCTTCGCCCGGCTGATCCTGGCCGCCACCGGCATGCACGGCGCGGACCCGTCCGCCGTCGACGAGCTGGTCATCGGGCAGACCCTGGGCAAGGCGGTCAAGGAGCCCTGGTCGCCCGTGCACGGCCGCGACCCGAAGGAACTCGCCGCCCAGCTCACCGGCGTGAGCGGCCCCGAGCGGCGGCTCGACATGATGCTGCGCCTCGGCCCCTACGGCGACGGCTTCGGCGCACGGCCGGACGGGCTGAGCCTGGAGCGGCTGCTCGCGCATCCGCACGGCATCGACCTCGGTCCGCTGCGGTCGCGTCTGCCGCAGCCGCTGAAGACCAGGAGCGGCAAGGTCGAGCTGCTGCCGCAGCCGATCGCGGACGATCTGCCGCGGCTGCGGGCGGCCCTGGACCGGCTCCCGGACGACCTCGTCCTCGTCGGCCGCCGGCATCTGCGCTCCAACAACAGCTGGATGCACAACGTCCCGGCCCTCACCGGCGGCACGAACCGCTGCACCCTGCACATCCACCCCGAGGACGCCGAGCGGCTCGGCGTGCGGGACGGGGCGGCCGTACGGGTCAAGGGCGCCGGGGGAGAGGTGACCGCTCCCGCCGAGGTCACGGACGCGGTGCGGCCGGGCGTGGTGAGCCTGCCGCACGGCTGGGGCCACGACCGGCCCGGCACCCGGATGAGCCACGCCGCCACCGACCCCGGGGTCAACGTCAACCAGCTCCTCGACGGCAGCCTGCTCGACCCGCTGTCGGGCAACGCGGTCCTCAACGGAGTGCCGGTGGAAATCGCCGCCGTGTCCGAAAAGCTCAGCCCTGTGACCTGAGCAAAGCCGTGACCTGCAGTTTCGCGCTTATTGCTCACGCATCAACGTCTTGTTAACGCTGTTTGAACGGACCTAACGTTCCTCGCACCGCCTGCCCGGTGGGATGTTCAAGGGCGAACGTTAGGTATCCACTCATGCTGACCATCCTCGGCTTTGCCATGATCGCGACCTTCCTGGTCCTGATCATGCTGAAGAAGATGTCGCCGATCGCGGCGCTCGTGCTGATCCCGGCACTGTTCTGTGTCTTCGTCGGTAAGGGCGCCAAGCTGGGCGACTACGTCATCGACGGCGTCACCGGACTCGCGCCCACCGCGGCGATGCTCATGTTCGCGATCGTCTACTTCGGTGTGATGATCGACGTCGGCCTCTTCGACCCGATCGTCCGGGGAATCCTGAAGTTCTGCAAGGCCGACCCGCTCAGGATCGTCGTCGGTACGGCCGTCCTCGCGGCGATCGTGTCGCTCGACGGCGACGGCTCGACCACCTTCATGATCACCGTCTCGGCGATGTACCCGCTGTACAAGCGCCTGAGGATGAGCCTGGTCGTGATGACCGGTGTCGCTGCGATGGCCAACGGCGTGATGAACACCCTGCCGTGGGGCGGCCCGACCGCCCGCGCCGCGACCGCGCTGAAGCTGGACGCGAGCGACATCTTCGTCCCGATGATCCCGGCGCTCGCCATGGGGCTGCTGTTCGTCTTCGGTCTCGCGTACGTGCTCGGGCGCCGTGAGCGGAAGCGGCTCGGTGTGCTCACGCTGGACGAGGTGCTGGTCGAGGAGAAGGAGACCGAGACGGTCCTCGTGGGCGCCGGCTCCGGCAACGGCCAGGACGTCAGGCGCACCGGCGGCTCCGGCTCCGGCACCGACGCGGACCTCCCCGCGGACGAGGACGACGGCTTCCAGGGCCTCGACCCCGACCGGCCCACCCTGCGCCCCAAGCTGTACTGGTTCAACGCGGTGCTCACGGTGGCCCTGCTCACCGCCATGATCATGGAGTGGCTGCCGATCCCGGTGCTGTTCCTGCTCGGTGCGGCCCTGGCGCTCACCGTCAACTTCCCGCACATGCCCGACCAGAAGGCCCGCCTCGGCGCGCACGCGGAGAACGTCCTCAACGTCTCCGGCATGGTCTTCGCCGCCGCCGTCTTCACCGGCGTCCTTCAGGGCACGGGCATGGTGGGCAGCATGGCCAAGTGGCTGGTGGACAACATCCCGGACGGGATGGGCCCGCACATGGCCTTCGTCACCGGCATCCTCAGCATCCCGCTGACGTACTTCATGTCGAACGACGGCTTCTACTTCGGCATCCTCCCGGTGCTCGCCGAGGCCGGACAGGCCCACGGCGTCTCGTCCCTGGAGATCGCCCGCGCCTCGCTCATCGGTCAGCCGCTGCACATGTCGAGCCCGCTCGTGCCGGCCGTGTACGTCCTGGTCGGCATGGCCAAGGTGGAGTTCGGCGACCACACCAGGTTCGTGGTCAAGTGGGCCGCGCTCACCTCACTCGTCGTCCTCGGGGCAGGGATCCTCTTCGGCATCATCTGAGCGTCCGCGCAAGGCGATTCGGCTTCCGGACAAGGGCATTCAGGAGGATCCGCACATGGGGCCCGGCAGGAACCGCGGCTGGCTGCTACGTCTCGTCATCGCCTTCGGCTTCACGCAGGGGGCGGTGTCCATGGCCCGGCCCGCCGTCTCCTACCGGGCCCTCGCGCTGGGCGCCGACGAGCGGGCGGTCGGCGTCATCGCGGGTGTGTACGCGCTGCTGCCGCTCTTCGCCGCGATACCGCTGGGCCGCCGCACCGACCACGGCCGCTGCGCACCCCTGCTGCCGGTCGGCGTGGTCCTGATAGCGGGCGGCTGCGCGCTCAGCGGACTCGCCGGCTCCCTGTGGGCGATGGCGCTGTGGAGCGCAGTGATGGGCCTCGGCCATCTCTGTTTCGTGATCGGCGCCCAGTCGCTCGTCGCCCGCCAGTCCGCCCCGCACGAACAGGACCGCAACTTCGGTCACTTCACCATCGGTGTCTCGCTCGGTCAGCTGGTCGGCCCGATCGCGGCGGGCGCACTGATCGGCGGCCCGGACATGGTGGGCACCAGCGCGCTTGCCCTCGGGGTGGCCGGTGCGGGAGCCGCGGTCGCGTTCACCTCGCTGTGGCGCATCGAGGACCGGACGGCTGTCAAGTCCCGTACCGGGCAAGGCGGTCAGGTCCCCGTCGGCAGCATCCTGCGGGCCCGGGGCGTGCCCGCCGGCATGCTGATCAGCCTCTCCGTGCTGTCCGCGACCGACATCCTCACCGCCTATCTGCCGGTGGTCGGCGAACAGCGGGGCATCGCACCCTCGGTGATCGGGGTGCTGCTCAGCCTGCGCGCGGGCGCCACCATCGTCTGCCGGCTCGTCCTGACCCCGCTGCTGCGGCTGCTCGGCCGTCCGGTGCTGCTCACCGTGACCTGCCTGCTGGCGGCCGTGCTGTGCGCCGGGATCGCGCTGCCGATGCCGGTGTGGGCGCTCGGCCTGGTGCTGGCCGCCCTCGGGTTCTGCCTCGGCGTCGGGCAGCCGCTGTCCATGACGACCGTTGTCCAGGCGGCCCCGGTCGGCGCCCGCTCCACGGCCCTCGCCCTGCGTCTGACCGGCAACCGGCTGGGCCAGGTCGCCGCGCCGGCCGCCGCGGGTCTGGTCGCGGGGGTCGCCGGTGTGGCGGCGCCCTTCGTGATGCTCGGGGCCCTGCTGTTGTTCTCGGCGGGCAGTGCCCTGCGCGCGCCGGCCACTCCGGGCGGCGGTCAGGTGGCGGGCGCTGCTCCGGGCGGGCGCCCGGCCGACGCTCCTTTGCGCCGGTCGAGGGATATCTGACGGCGAGTCGGGTGGTGCTGCCGCAACACGCCGGGCGGATGTGAAAGAGAGTCAGATGAAAGAGCGATTTGTATGAAAATCGTCTGACTCGGAGGAACGTCCATGCGCACCTTGCTGCCCCCGTCCGCCGGTGCCCGTCTCGGCGCGGCGGCCTTCACCGTACTCACCGTTGCCGGCGCCTCCTGGTCCGCGACGACGGCCGCCGTGGCCGCCCCCGGCGACGGTGCCGACATCAGGATCCACGGTGAGCGAGTGCCCTACGGAGTCACGAAGGACGACCCCGTGGTCTGCAAGTTCTATCTCGACGCCGCGAACTTCGGCGACCTGACGACCGTCTCCTACACCATCACGGCGCAGCCCCCGCTGCCCACCGCGGCCACCGTGAGCGGCACGATCTCCCTGGCCGGCGGGGCCGGTCACACCGACATTCTCGGGCTGGCCGACGGCAAGTACACACTCCAGTGGATCGTGCCGCCGACCACGCCGCCCACGACACCCGTCCCGCCCAAGCAAAAGATCTTCAGCGTCGACTGTCACGGCAGGCACGACCGGGGGCAGGCGGGCCCGAGTCACACGATCGAGGACCACGGGCCGAAGGGCGGCGTCCACGCGGGCGGCGGCGGCCTCGTCGACACCATGCAGGCGTACACCCCGCTGGGCGCGGCCGGAGGCGTCGGGCTGGTCGCCGTCGGTGCGGCCGTGTACGTCCGGACGCTGCTGCGCCGCCGCTCCCACGGTGCCGAGTAGGACCTGTCCGGCGCCCCCCGCCGGGGGAGTGCGTGCCAGACCCCACGGCGCCGGCACGGTCCGCCGGCCAGGTCCCCGGCGCAGGCGCCGCAGGCCCTGGCACCGGACCCGCGCCTACCGCCTCACCAGGACGGCCATGATCGTGGCCGCCCTGGTGACGGTCTTCCGGTACGGGGGGCATCACCACCACCCGACCGAGTCCGTCCGGGCCGGGGCCCCGCCGCCCGCCGAGGCGCCGGCCGAACCGGTCCCGGGTCCCGCCGACGGGCGTCCCCGGGCCTCCGAGCCGGCCGCGCCCGCACGACCCGCCCCACCGCCCCGGCCACTGCCCCGGTCACCGGCGACCGCCCTGCGCGTACCGTCCCTGGGCATCGACGCGCCGGTCGTCGGGGTGCGGGTCGGCGCCGACCGCCAGCTGGAGACCCCACCGCTCGACAGACCCAGGCTCGTCGGCTGGTACCAGGACGGGCCCGCACCGGGCGAGACCGGCACCGCCGTCGCCGTCGGCCATCGCGACACGAGGACCGGCGCCGCGGTCTTCGCCGCCCTCGCACAGGTGCACCCCGGAGGACGGATCGAGGTCCGGCGCGCCGACCGCCGCATCGCCGTCTACACCGTGGACCGCGTACGGGTCTTCGACAAGGACCACTTCCCCGACAAGGAGGTGTACGGCCCGAGTTCACGCCCCGAGCTGCGGGTGCTGACCTGCGGCGGCCTGTTCACGCGCAGGACCGGCTACAGCAGCAACGTCGTCGTGTTCGCCCATCTGACGGCGACCCGCTGACCCGGGACGCCCCCTCCGCACCGCCCCGCCCTTTTTCTCACTGGGCGGAACGAAGGACCGGATTCCGTCAGGTGTCTTCCCTCCGGCGCGTACGGTCCGTTAACTTCCGTGACTCACAGCCCGTGCGACCCGTACGGGCCGTTCGACCGCGGAGCCTCAGGACTCGCTCAGTACGCCCTCGGGGGCAGTGCCATGACACGCGCCATCTCTCTGCACGACGTGAGCAAGACCTACACGCGAGGCGTTCGCGTGGTGGACCGGCTGTCGCTGGACATCCGCCCCGGCGAATTCCTCGTGCTGCTCGGGCCGTCCGGCTGCGGCAAGTCCACCGTGCTGCGCATGATCGCCGGGCTGGAGGAGATCACGGAGGGCCGGCTGCTGCTGGACGGCGAGCACTCCAACGAACTCCTCCCGTCCGAGCGGAACATGGCGATGGTGTTCCAGAACTTCGCCCTCTATCCGAACATGACGAGCCGCGGCAACATCGGCTTCCCGCTGCGCGTCGAGAACCCCGGCGAGGACCCGCGCCCGCGTGTGGACGCCACCGCCCGGATGCTCGGCATCGAGGACCTCCTCGACCGCTTCCCCAGCCAGCTCTCCGGCGGCGAGCGCCAGCGCGTCGCCATGGGCCGCGCCATCGCCCGCCACCCCTCGGCCTTCCTGATGGACGAGCCGCTGTCCAACCTCGACGCCAAGCTCCGCAACCACCTGCGGGCCGAGATCTCCAAGCTCACCCGGGAGCTGGGCGTCACCACGGTCTACGTCACCCACGACCAGGCCGAGGCCATGTCGCTGGGCGACCGGGTCGCCGTACTGCGCGGCGGGGTGCTCCAGCAGCTGGACACCCCGCGCACGGTCTACGCCCTGCCCCGCAACGTCTTCGTCGCCGCCTTCATCGGCACCCCGCGCATCAACCTGCTGCGCGGCCTGGTCCGCGCCCCGCTGGACGGCGCGATGACCATCAGCCTCGGCAAGCAGTATCTGCGGCTGCCCGAACCTCTTTCCCTGGACCACCAGTTGCTGCGGGTGCAGCAGGGCCGGGAGGTGATCGTCGGGCTGCGCTCGGAGGCCGTCCGCATCGCCAGGCACTCCTCCGCCCGCCCCGGTGAGGTGCCGATCACCGGCCTGGTGGAGCACGTGGAGTTCCAGGGCCACGAGATCCTCGTGCACTTCAACACCGGCTCCAAGCCCGCCGTCGTGCCGGACCTGGAGGCACCGCGTCCCGGCTCCCGCCCGTCCCGGCGCCGCCGGCGGGAGGGCGGGTCGACCGTGCTGGAGCGTCTGCGGGACCGGGCGGGGGCCCTCCGGGTCGGGCCTGTGGTGGTCATGGACGAGCCGGGGGACGGCGACGCGGCCGACCCCGCCACCGAAGCGCGGCTTCCGGGCGACCTGGTGGTGCGCACCACCCCCGACATCGAGTTGCGGCACGGGATGCAGGTGCCGCTGCTCGTCGACATCGCCCATCTGTTTGTCTTCGACCAGCATGGGGAGCGGATTTGTCCGGCTCCGGCGCGGTTGCCGGATTTGGAGAACTGAGGCTCCGTAGGGGGTGCCGGGTTCGGTTGTTCGGAATCTGCGGCGCCGTTGTGGCTGGTCGCGCCCACGCGGCGGAGCCGCATATCGATACAGCCCCGCGCCCCTTTAGGGCGGTGTCCGTCTGGCGGCTGAAAACTAACGTCGCTAGTTTATGTGCCTGTCGGTAGGTTTTGACGCGGACCACGCACCCCGCCCCGGAGGAGCACCATGAAGGCACACGACGGCCTGTACATCGACGGCGCTTGGCAGCCCGCCGCAGGTCAGGACGTGATCGATGTCGTGAATCCCGTCGACGAGCAGGTGATCGGGCGGGTCCCCGCGGGGACGGCAGCGGACGTGGACGCCGCCGTACGCGCCGCCCGCGCCGCCTTCCCCGCCTGGGCCGCGACCCCGCCCGCCGAGCGGGCCGCCCGGCTGTCCGCCCTGAGGGACGTCCTCGTCGCCCGCAAGGACGAGATCGCCGAGACGGTCACCGCCGAGCTCGGCTCGCCCCTGCCGTTCTCGCAGAACGTGCACGCGGCCGTGCCGATCGCGGTCGCGGGCTCCTACGCCGAACTGGCGGCGACGTACGCCTTCGAGGAGAAGGCCGGGAACTCGACCGTCTACCTGGAGCCGGTCGGCGTGGTCGGCGCGATCACGCCCTGGAACTATCCCCTGCACCAGATCGTCGCCAAGGTCGCCCCGGCCCTCGCGGCGGGCTGCACGGCGGTCCTGAAGCCCGCCGAGGACACCCCGCTCACCGCCCAGCTCTTCGCCGAGGCGGTCCACGAGGCGGGCGTTCCCGCGGGCGTCTTCAACCTGGTCACCGGCCGCGGCCCGGTCGCGGGCCAGGCCCTCGCCGAGCACCCGGGCGTCGACCTGGTCTCCTTCACCGGCTCCACCGCCGTCGGCCGGCAGATCGGCGCGACGGCGGGCGCCGCGATCAAGAAGGTCGCCCTGGAGCTGGGCGGCAAGTCCGCCAACGTCATCCTGCCGAGCGCCGACCTCGCCAAGGCGGTCAACGTCGGCGTCGCCAACGTCATGTCCAACTCCGGCCAGACGTGCAGCGCCTGGACCCGCATGCTCGTCCACCGGGACCAGTACGAGGAGGCGGTGGGGCTCGCGGCCACCGCCGCAGCCAAGTACGGCGACCGCATCGGACCGGTGGTCAGCGCCAAGCAGCAGACCCGGGTGCGCGGTTACATCGAGAAGGGTGTGGCGGAGGGCGCGCGGCTGGTCGCGGGAGGCGCCGAACCCCCGTGCGAGCAGGGCTACTTCGTCTCCCCGACGGTCTTCGCCGACGTCACCCCCGAGATGACCATCGCCCAGGAGGAGATCTTCGGCCCGGTCCTCTCCCTCCTCCGCTACGAGGACGAGGAGGACGCCCTGCGCATCGCCAACGGCACGGTCTACGGCCTCGCGGGCGCCGTCTGGGCGGGCGAGGAGGCAGAGGCGGTCGCCTTCGCACGCCGGATGGACACCGGACAGGTCGACATCAACGGCGGCCGCTTCAACCCCCTTGCCCCCTTTGGCGGTTACAAGCAGTCGGGCGTCGGCCGCGAACTCGGCACGCACGGCCTCGCCGAGTACCTCCAGACCAAGTCCCTGCAGTTCTGAGGAGCGTAGCCATGGTTCGCGCAGCAGTCCTTCCCGCCGTGGGCGCCCCCCTGGAGATCGCCGGCATCGACCTCCCCGACCCCGGCCCCGGTCAGGTCCGCGTCCGCCTCGCCGCCGCCGGGGTGTGCCACTCCGACCTGTCCCTGTCCGACGGCACCATGCGGGTGCCGGTCCCCGCCGTCCTCGGCCACGAGGGCGCGGGCACCGTCCTCGCCGTCGGCGAGGGCGTCGCACACGTCTCACCGGGCGACCAGGTCGTCCTCAACTGGGCGCCCTCCTGCGGCAGTTGCCACGCCTGCACGCTCGGCGAGGTGTGGCTGTGCGCCAACGCCCTGAACGGCGCCGCGGACGTGTACGCCCACCGTTCCTCCGACGGCTCCGACCTCCACCCCGGCCTGAACGTGGCCGCCTTCGCCGAGGAGACGGTCGTCTCCGCGGGCTGTGTCCTGCCCCTGCCGGAGGGGATCCCCCTCACGGACGCGGCCCTCCTGGGCTGCGCGGTGCTCACCGGCTACGGCGCCGTCCACCACTCGGCGCAGGTCCGGGAGGGCGAGACGGTGGCGGTGTACGGCGTCGGGGGAGTGGGCCTGGCCGCGCTCCAGGCGGCCCGGATCGCGGGCGCCGCACGCATCGTCGCCGTCGACGTCTCCCCGGAGAAGGAGGAGCTGGCGCGCGGCGCGGGCGCCACGGACTACGTCATCGCCTCCGACACGACGGCCCGCGAGATCCGCGGACTGACCGGCAAACAAGGCGTCGACGTGGCGATCGAATGCGTGGGCCGCGCGTCCACGATCCGCACGGCCTGGGACTCCACCCGCCGCGGCGGCCGCACGACGGTCGTCGGCATCGGCGGCAAGGACCAGCAGGTCACCTTCAACGCCCTGGAGATCTTCCACTGGGGCAGGACCCTGGCGGGCTGCGTGTACGGCAACTCGGACCCGGCGAGGGACCTCCCCGTACTGGCCGAACACGTACGGGCGGGCCGCCTGGACCTGGGCGCACTCGTGACGGAACGGATCGGCCTCGACGGCATCCCCGCCGCCTTCGAGAACATGCTGGCGGGCAAGGGCGGGCGGGCGCTGGTGGTGTTCTGAACCAAGTTGTACGGAGCATCCGGGGCCGCGGATGCTCCGTACAACCATCGTGCACACCCGTTGACCCCATACCGTCCGGTCAGTATGTTCGCCGCCAACGTCCCCACCGCACCCACCGGAGTGTGCACGCATGGACATGGCCCCCTCCGCTCACCCCGCTCCCACCTCGACCGCCCTCCCCACGGTCAACCGCCGCCGCGTAGCCACGGCGGCCGCCCTCGCCTCCGCAGTCGAGTGGTACGACTACTTCGTCTTCGGCATAGCCGCCGCGCTCGTCCTCGGCGACCTGTACTTCCCGGCGGGCAGCCCCACCGCCGGAGTCCTCGCCGCCTTCGCCACCTTCGCCGTCGGTTTCCTGGCCCGCCCGCTGGGCGGCATCGTCGCAGGCCAGCTCGGCGACAAACGCGGCCGCAAGCCGATGCTCGTCCTCGCCCTGACCCTCATGGGCGTGGCGACCACC
Source organism: Streptomyces sp. NPDC001492 (assembly GCF_053597275.1). NCBI lineage: Bacteria > Bacillati > Actinomycetota > Actinomycetes > Kitasatosporales > Streptomycetaceae > Streptomyces > Streptomyces sp. NPDC001492. The sequence goes on from NZ_JBSFHW010000019.1 coordinate 143,260, forward strand.
GGCATCGGCCTGCTGCCCACCTACGACACGATCGGCGTCGCCGCCCCGATCCTGCTGGTCCTGCTCCGCGTCGTGCAGGGAGTCGCGGTCGGCGCGCAGTGGGGCGGCGCGATGCTGCTGGCCACGGAGTACGCCCCCGAGGGCAAGCGCGGCGTCTACGGCAGCGTCGTCCAGCTGGGCGTCCCGATCGGCGTGGTGACCGCCAACACGGTCTTCCTGCTCGCCGGAGCGTTCACCACCGACTCGGCGTTCGCGGCCTGGGGCTGGCGACTGCCGTTCCTGGTCGGCCTGCTCGTGCTCGCGCTCGCCTGGTACATCCACCGGCACGTCGAGGAGACCCCCGAATTCCGCCAGGCCGAACAGGAGCTGGCGGAGAAGGAGAAAGCAGAACAGACCTCGCCCCTGCGCACGGTCCTCCGCGGCCACCTCGGCACGGTCCTCCTGGCCGGAGGCTCCTTCGCCGTGAACACCGCGACCTTCTACATCCTGATCACCGGCGTCCTCGACTACACGACCCGCGACCTCGGCATGAAGCGCGAGGCGGTGCTCACCGTCTCCCTCTGCGTCAGCCTCACCCAGCTCGTCCTGATTCCGGCCGCCGCGGCCCTCTCCGACCGCATGGGCCGCATCCGGATCTATGCGTTCGGCGCGGTCGGCATCGCCCTGTGGGCGGTCCCGATGTTCCTGCTGATCGACACCGGCTCACTGCTGTGGCTGGCGGTCGCCACCTTCGTCGTCGGCTGTTTCCTCAGCATCATGTACGGCCCCCAGGCCGCCCTGTTCGCCGAGCTGTTCACGCCCGAGATGCGCTACACGGGCGCCTCCCTCGGCTACCAGATCGCGGCCGTGCTCGGCGGCGGTCTCGCGCCCTTCGTCATGGTGCTGCTGCTGGAGGCGACGGGCACCTCGATGGCGGTGTCCGGCTACATCATCGCCCTGTCCGTGATCGCCCTGCTGTCCATCAAGGTCCTTGCGGGCAGGGTGCGGTCAAGCTGATTCCGAGGCGCCCTCGGGCTGTGGCGCCGGAGCGCTCTCCGGCGCCACAGCCCGCACGGCTGCCGCCCGCGGCCGCGACCGCGAGACCGCGACGCCCGCCAGGCACAGCACCCCGCCGCCGAGTGTGAGCAGCCCCGGCACCTCGCCGAGCGCCAGCCACGACATCATGACGACCAGCGCGGGCACCGCGTACGTGGTCGCCCCCATCCGGCTGGCGGTCGTACGAGCCAGCGCGTAGGCCCAGGTGGTGAAGGCGAGCGCGGTCGGGAACACGCCCAGGTACACCATGTTGAGCGTCGACGACACCGGCGCGTCGGCCGCCTCGCTCACCAGCTGCCCGGCGAACGGCAGACATCCCACCGCTCCGATGAGACATCCGAACGTCGTCACCTGCAGCGCACTGGCCTTCGCCAGAGCGGGCTTCTGCGCGACGACTCCACCCGCGTAGCCGACCGCCGCAAGCAGACACAGCACCACCCCGAGCACCGACGACCCGCCGCCCCCCGACATCGACAGCCCGACCGCCACCGCCCCCGCGAACGACACCGCCATCCCCGCCAGCAGCCGCGGCGGCATCGGATCCCCGAGCAGCCGCGTCCCGAGCAGGGCGATGAGGAGGGGCCCGATGTTCACCACGAGCGCGGCCGTACCGGCGTCGACCTGCTGCTCGCCCCAGTTCAGAACGACCATGTAGAACCCGAACCACAAGGCTCCGGATATCGCGATCCCCCGCCAGGCGGTCCGCGGCGGCAGTCCCTCACGCCGAACCAGACAGATGACTCCCAGCGCCAATGCCCCGGCTGACAACCGCCCGAGCGCCAACGCTCCAGGTGAGTAGGCGTCCCCCGCACTCCGGATCGACACAAAGGCGGAGGCCCACAGCACTACGGTGACGGCGGCGGCAGCGGGGGCGAGCAGGTTGGTACGACGGGAGTTCATCATGCTCCTGAGGCTAGAAGGGAAGTGCGGCTGGGGCTCGCGGATTTCAGACGGGCACTGGAGCGCCCTGTCAGGGGCGCGGGGCTGTATCGATGTGCGGCTCCGCCGCGTGGGCGCGACCAGCCACGACGCACCCGCAGAGGCGCACCTCAGCGCAGCGAATCGGCGCTGATGCCCAGCAGTTCGTGCAGTGCCTGCAAACCCGACGGAGTCACCGTCACGGCCCGCTCGGACCCGATCCGCACACACCACCCGGAGTCCAGCGCATGCCGGCAGAAGGCCGCCCCCGCGACCCCCGCCAAATGCGGCCGCCGCTCGGTCCAGTCAAGACACGCCCGGGCCAACGGCCGCCGCCCCCGGCGGTCGAGGGAGAGACCGATGGTGTCGAACCACCGAACCCCCGCGTCCGTCAGGGCAAACCCCGTGTCCTGACGCAACAGCCCGCGCAGCGACAACGCATCCGTCACCGCAGTCCCCAGCCGCCCCGCCAGATGGTCGTAACACGTCCGCCCCCGCGCCATCGCCGACCCGGCACTCGACTCCCGAAGCCCCCGCGGCCGTACGGCATCCCCCGCCCCCGCGTGCGCGGCGAGATCCTCCACCAGCTGCGCAACCCCCGCATCGGCGAGCCGCACATACCGATGCCGGCCCTGTCGTTCCTCGGCGAGCAGGCCGCCCGCGGCCAGCTTGCCCAGGTGCTCGCTCAGCGTCGACGCGGCGACGCCCGCATGCCGCGCCAGCTCACTCGCGGTCCACGCCCGCCCGTCCAGCAGCGCCAGCAGACATGTGGCCCGCGTCTCGTCGGCGATCAGCCCGGCGAGCCGGGCCAGCCGCGGTGCCCGGGGTTCCCTGGTGGTCATGCATCCCAGCATGGGACACGGACACTTCGGCGGTCGCCGAACTGTCGCTAGACGGCCCGCTTCACCTGCTCGTACTGCTGCACCAGACCGTCGAGGAGGGCCGTGAGACCCGTCTCGAAGGCCCGCTCGTCGATCTTCTCCTGCTGCTCGGCGAGCAGATGGGCCTGTCCGAGGTGCGGATAGTCGGCGGGGTCGTACGCGCTCTGGTCGTCCACGAAACCCCCGGCGAAGGAGCCGAGCGCGGAGCCCATGATGAAGTACCGCATCAGCGCGCCGATGGAGGTGGCCTGCGCCGGCGGCCAGCCCGCCTCGACCATCGCCCCGTAGACGGCGTCCGCGAGGCGCAGTCCGGCCGGACGGCGGCCCGGGCCCGTGGCGAGCACCGGGACGATGTGGGGGTGGTCGCGCAGTGCGGCCCGGTAGGAGACGGCCCAGTCGTGCAGCGCGGTGCGCCACTCGCGGCCGTCCTCGAACATCGACAGGTCGACCTGCGCGCTCACCGAGTCGGCGACCGCCTCCAGGATCTCGTCCTTGGTGCGGAAGTGGTTGTAGAGCGAGGGCCCGCTCACCCCCAGCTCCGCGGCGAGCCGACGCGTGGAGACGGCCGCGAGGCCCTCCGCGTCCACCAGCGCACGGGCCGTCTCGACGATGCGGTCGGTGCTGAGCAAGGGCTTGCGCGGTCGGGCCATGGCGCACATAGTAGGGCTGCACAACCGAAACTAGCAGTGCTAATTTAAAGGTGCAGGATCTCGAGTGGGGTGACCGGTCATGAATCTGGAGCTCAGTGACGAGCAGGAAGCCGTCCGGCGGCTCGCCAGGGACTTCGTGGACCGCGAGATCGCCCCGAACGTCATCGCCTGGGACCGCGCGGAGGAGGTCGACCGGTCCCTCGTGAAGAAGCTGGGCGAGGTCGGCTTCCTCGGTCTGACCGTCGACGAGGAGTACGGCGGCTCGGGCGGCGACCACCTCGCGTACTGCCTGGTCACGGAGGAACTCGGGCGCGGCGACTCCTCCGTGCGCGGCATCGTGTCCGTCTCGCTCGGGCTGGTCGCCAAGACGATCGCCGCCTGGGGGAGCGAGGACCAGAAGCGGCGGTGGCTGCCGGGGCTCACCTCGGGCGAGCACGTCGGCTGCTTCGGCCTCACCGAACCGGGCACCGGCTCCGACGCGGGGAACCTCGCCACGCGCGCGGTGCGCGACGGTGAGGACTACGTCATCAACGGCACCAAGATGTTCATCACGAACGGCACCTGGGCCGATGTGGTGCTGCTGTTCGCCCGCTCCACGGACGCGCCCGGCCACAAGGGCGTCTCCGCCTTCCTGGTGCCGGCCGACACCCCCGGCCTCACCCGCCGCACCATCCACGGCAAGCTGGGCCTGCGCGGCCAGGCGACGGCCGAGCTGGTCCTGGAGGACGTCCGCGTACCCGCCTCCGCGCTGCTGGGGGAGGAGGGCGAGGGCTTCTCGGTCGCCATGTCGGCCCTGGCCAAGGGGCGGATGTCGGTCGCGGCGGGCTGTGTGGGCATCGCCCAGGCCGCGCTGGACGCGGCGGTGACGTACGCGGGCGAGCGCGAGCAGTTCGGGAAGCCGATCGCCCATCACCAGCTCGTACAGGAGCTGATCAGCGACATCGCCGTCGACGTGGACGCGGCCCGGCTGCTGACCTGGCGGGTCGCGGACCTGATCGACCGCGGGCAGCCCTTCGCCGTCGAGTCCTCCAAGGCCAAGCTCTTCGCCTCGGAGGCCGCCGTCCGCGCCGCCAACAACGCCCTCCAGGTCTTCGGCGGCTACGGCTACATCGACGAGTACCCGGCGGGCAAGCTGCTGCGCGACGCCCGCGTGATGACCCTCTACGAGGGCACGAGCCAGATCCAGAAACTGCTCATCGGGCGTGCCCTGACGGGGGTTTCGGCGTTCTGAGTACCTGAGCTGAGTATCCCGGCGGATGTGGTACCGGCCACATCCGCCGACGCTTGTCCCCATGAGTGACACATCCGGCAAGCAGCAGAACACCGCCGCCTTCTACGGCCAGGCCGTCGCCTCCTTCGCGATCGCCATGGCCGCGACCGCCATCGGCATCTTCCGGCTGAACGCCGACGCCTGGGTGCGGGCGTTCCTCGCCATCGCGGTCCTGTACCTCGTCACCTCCGCCTTCACCCTCGCCAAGGTGATCCGGGACCGGCAGGAGGCGGCGGAGCGCGCGTACCACCCCTTCGAGAAGCTCTGAGCCGCTTCGAGAAGCTCTGAGCGGCTGTTCTAAGCGCTCGCTCACCTTCGGCGGTATGGTGGGGCTCTGTCGGTGAGAGGGGTAATGAGCGATGAGTACGGCGGAGGAGACGGCCGGTGGCGAGACGTCCGCGTGGGGCGAGGTCACGCCCGACGCGGCCCGACGGCTGCTGATCGCCGCGGTGGAGGCCTTCGCCGAGCGCGGATACCACGCCACGACGACCCGTGACATCGCGGGCCGCGCGGGCATGAGTCCCGCCGCGCTCTACATCCACTACAAGACCAAGGAGGAGCTGCTCCACCGGATCAGCCGGATCGGTCACGAGAAGGCCCTGGAGATCCTGCGGACGGCGGCCCGGCGCGAGGGCACCGCGACCGAGCGGCTCGCCGACGCGGTGAGCTCCTTCGTCCGCTGGCACGCGGGCGGCCGTACCACCGCCCGGGTCGTGCAGTACGAGCTGGACTCGCTCGGTCCGGACGCCCGCCAGGAGATCCTCGCGCTGCGCCGGCAGTGCGACGCCGAGGTGCGCGGGATCATCGAGGACGGCATCGCCTCCGGCGAGTTCGACGTGCTGGACGTCAAGGGCACCACCCTCGCCGTCATGTCGCTCTGCATCGACGTCGCCCGCTGGTTCAACGTCGACGGGCCCTGGACGCCCGACGAGGTCGGCGCGCTCGACGCCGACCTCGTGCTGCGCATGGTGGGGGTCAAGTAGCCCGCCGGGCCACTGCTCAGACGTAGAAGCGGGCCACCGACTCGGCCACGCAGACCGGCTTGTCCCCGCCCTCGCGCTCCACGGTGTAGGCGACGGCCAGCTGGATGCCGCCCGGCACGTCCTCGACGCTGCTGATCCTCGCGGTGGCGCGCAGACGCGAGCCGACCGGCACGGGGGCGGGGAAACGGACCTTGTTGGTGCCGTAGTTGACGCCCATCTTCACGCCCTCGACGCTGATCAGCTGAGGGCCGAAGAGCGGCAGCAGCGACAGGGTGAGATAGCCGTGCGCGATCGTCGTCCCGAAGGGCCCGGCCGCGGCCTTCTCCGGATCGACGTGGATCCACTGGTGGTCGCCGGTGGCCTCCGCGAAGAGATCGATCCGCTTCTGGTCGATCTCCAGCCAGTCGGTGTACCCCAGCTGCTCGCCCACGGCCGCCTTCAGCTCGTCGGCGGACGTGAAGATCCTCGGCTCTGCCATGTCCCGGCCTCCCATGCCTCGCTCATGTCCTGAACACTATGTCTAAGCAACTGCTTAGCATGGTCGCCCGGGAAACCAATGTCAACGGACAGCGGCCGGGTACGGATGGGTAGGGTGCGAGGGGTGCCCCAGATTCCAGAGAAGATCCACGAGCTCACGGTCGGCCAGCTCGCCGCGCGCAGCGGCGCCGCCGTCTCCGCCCTGCACTTCTACGAGTCCAAGGGCCTGATCAGCAGCCGCCGGACCGCGGGCAACCAGCGCCGCTACCACCGCGACACGCTGCGCCGGGTCGCCTTCGTGCGTGCCGCACAGCGCGTCGGCATCCCCCTGGCCACCATCCGGGAGGCGCTCGCCGAGCTCCCCGAGGAACGCACTCCCACCCGGGAGGACTGGGCCCGGCTCTCCGAGGCCTGGCGTTCCGAACTCGACGAACGCATCAGCCAGCTCAACCGGCTCCGCGACCACCTGACCGACTGCATCGGCTGCGGCTGCCTCTCGCTGGACGGGTGCGTCCTGTCCAACCCGGACGATGTGTTCGGCGAACGGCTCACCGGGTCGCGGCTGATGGTGGAGCGCAGGGGGCAGCGCGCCTAGCCTGCGGCGCGCTGCCCGCGTGGCGTGGGTCGCCTTGTAGCCCGCGTAGCTGCGGGCAGTCGTGCCGCTAGGGGCGGCACGGGTGGGCGCAGCGGCACCCCCGCAAGCGCGGGCGAGCGAGCCCCCTCGTACGCACCAGCACCGGGCCCAGCCAACCCGCGCTCACTCGTACTCGGTCCCGCCCTTCCGCGTCAGATAAGCCGCACTCACCGCCTTCGCGATCGCCCGCCCCCCAGTAACAGCGCTGTACCGCTCCACCGCAGGCCGGATCACCACACCCTCCCGCAGATGCAGCCCCCGCCCCGACACGGTCTCCCGCCCGCTCGCAACCTCCAGCACCCGCTCGATGTCGTACGCCCCCTCGTACAGCCGCGGCACCAACGGCAGCTCCCCGCCCAGCAGTTCGGCCGGATCCAGCCACCGCACCGTGCCGTCGATCTCCGCGGAGACGTCGAACACGGCGTACCCGAGGCTCTCGCGCCGCCCGTCCGCGCCGTACGTCAGGTCCTGGACCCCCGCGCCGTACACCTCGCCGAAGATCCCGACCCGGCGCGCCCCCAGCCGCTCGGCGAGCCGCGCGGCGACCTCGGCGACGCCGTGGCCGTGCACGGCCCGCCAGTACAGATTGCGCCGATCCTCCTTCAGGGCGAGGGACTTGGCGCCGAAGCCCTTGGAGGAGACGTGCACGCGGTCCTCGTCGGCGAGACAGGTCAGCAGACAGGCCGAGCCGTGCAGTTTCTCGGTCAGGACCACAGCCTCGCCCGGTGTGAAGATGTCCGGAAACCGCTGGATGTTCTCGATGTCCACCCAGGGCAGCAGTTCGGGCGCGGACTCGACCTCGCCGTTCATCGTGGGCGGGATCGGCGGCACCCACTTGGTGATGCCGAGCTGCTCGGCGAAGTCCGTCCCGTCCAGCGCCGCCCGCGCCAGGTCGACATCGGCCAGCGCCTTCGGCCGGCACACGATGCCCTGCGACAGCTCACCGCGCAGCCGCACCGCCTTGACCCGGTCCGAGTTGCTCCCCGCCAGCCGCCCGGTCAGCCCCAGCTCCTCGATCAGCCCGGTGGGCAGGACGGACTGCTCGGGGATGTACACGGCGGCGTCGCCGGTGCGGTACGCGCCCTTGGCGACGACGGCCCGGTACAGGCCCACCTGGGCCAGTTCGAGCGCATCGGCGTTCGGATGCTCGTGGACGGTCAGCACTTCAGCGGTGACGCGCAGCGTCGACATGGAGGAACTCCTGGGTTTCCGGGGTCGCTCGGTTCGGTTTCATCGCCTCCCCACTGTCCGGACGGGAAAGGGGTGGTGCGAACGGATTAGCGGCTGGTAGCGTCGCGATCTTCGGCCGGCCGAGACGCCGTGCACGGAGTGCCGACGGGATGAACTCCCATGTCTTCAGCCGCACTTGACGCTGCCCTCGCGGACATCGACACCGTCTTCGACGGTTTCGCCAGCTTCGACGAGACAGGTTGCAGTTTCTGCCACGCGCCCGAGGAGACCGCGTATCTGCGCACGCCGCATGTGCGGATACCGCTGGACGTGGTGCAGTACTACCTCTTCGAGGTGTCCGACCACTTCGACGACCACCCGGCCGCCATGCGGCGCCTGCTGCCGCAGGCCGCACGGGCGATGGCCGACGGCTCCCTGGGCACCATCGGCTACGGAGCCCACGGGCTGACCCGGGTGGACTGGCGGTCCTGGCCCGCCGATCAGGCCGCCGCGATCGAGGCGTTCCTGCACGCCTGGTGGCAGGACGCCCTCACCAGGCCCGACCCGCCCTATGGCATCGACGAGATCTTCGACACCTGCGCCACGATCGCCAGAACCGTGACCCCGTTCCTGGGCGGCTGGGGCCGCGGCCCCGTCGCCGACGCCCACCTCGTCCACTGCACCGACGTCTGGCTCTACGACCTGCTGTCCGACCTCTCCCCGTTCTCCTGGTGGTACGACGACAGCGAGGACGCCGGCCTCGCGGACCTGCGCAGCTGGCTGGCCGGCCCGGGCGCCGCCCGCCTCCGCGCTCAGGGCGAGCCCGACCTGGCGATCCGCGCCGAGCTCCTCGCGCTGCCCGATGACGAGCGCTGGGCGCACCCGTACTGGGCCAGCGCCTCGGCGACCAACTGAGCGTTGGACAGGGCCCGTTCCCCGTCCGGCAGGAACAGGGTGTCCTCCAGGCCGATCCGGGTCGCGAGCCCGAGCCGCCCCGCAAGCCGCAGCACCGGCCACGCCCCGCCGTCCTCGCCGTGCAGCAGCACGGGGGCGGCCGGGTGCGGGCCCAGGTCCGTGATCAGTGCACGCGCTGTCTCCTCCGCAGTGTCCGGCGAGGTGTCGGTCACCTCGGCGAGTACGCGGAGCGCTCTCGGGGCCAGGGGTGAGGCCGCGAACCGCATCGCCCCGTCCGTCCCGGACCAGATGCCGGCCTCGACCTCCACGCCCAGGTCGAGCAGTGCGGCGGCGATCTGCTCGGCGCCCTCCTCGTGCCAGTTGACCGAGGCGTGATCGGGGAGCTCGGAGAGCGTGGCCCAGCTTCTGACGCGCTCCAGCCGTGCCGCAGGATCCGGTTCCGCCCAGGCGCCCGTGGTCACGCCCAGCGGCACCGACACGCGCGCTCGTACGGCGTCGAGCACCGGGCCGATCACGCGGGGCGACAACGAGTCGCGCCCGCAGGGTGTCTTGGGATGGACGTGGATGTCCGTGGCCCCGGCCGCGACGGCTTGCGCCGCGGACTCGGCCATGGCTTGCGGGGTCAGCGGCACCATCGCACCGTCGGCGGCCCCCCGGGGCCCGTTGAGACACACCTGCACCATGTCTCGATGGTGCCAGTCACCACTGACAACGAGGACAAGCCGACAAAGAGGGACATACAGGGGGTGCGGCATCCCCGGCGCACCCCCGCCGTGCTAGGCCGACACCAGCAGCCTTCCGCGCCTTGCGTCCGCCAGGGCCTCGGGACTGAGCACGGGCCGTGGCACGAGAATTCCGCAGTGAGTGCAGACCGGACCCGCAGAGGGTTCGTGGTCCAGGTCGTACTTCCAGATCAGGCGCTCCGCGCCGCACACCGGGCAACCGGAGCCCGGCTCACGCTCCAGGCCGGAGATCAGCCGGCGCAGCACCTCCGCGAGCGGTTCCCGGGGGTGTACCCGCGGGTCGTCGCACCAGGCGACACCGAAACCGCCCCAGGTCAGCCGGTGCCAGTCGTCCACCGTGCCCGGCCGGCGCAGCCCGTCGTGCTTTTCCTTCTTGCGCCGCTCGGCGAACTCGACCTCGTAGGCCAGCCAGACCGAACGCGCTTCTTCCAGCTCCTCCAGTGCGGCCACGAGCCGCGCCGGGTCGGGAGAGCGGTCCTCGGGACCGAACCCTGCCCGGGAGCACAAATGGTCCCAGGTCGCCCTGTGCCCGTAAGGGGCAAACCTCTCAAGGCACTTGCGCAGTGAGTAGCGCCGCAGTGCCAGATCGCACCGCGGGTCGCGGACCTGTCTCGCCAGACTCCGGAAACCGGCCATCGCCCTGCACCTCCGTCACACCTGCACCTGTACTTCGGTCACTTCGGCGTCGTCGTACGGACGTCGCCGAATAGACGTATCGACAAGCGATTCGGCTCCATCCGATTTCCGATGCCCTCCATAAGCCGTCCCGCCCACTCCAAAACTTGACGCATGTTCATCTTCACTCCCGGGGATACCGGCGGTAACGTCCCGGCTCACCCCCGTCGGTAGGAGCTGCCATGCCCTGGCGTACCTCTCGTAGCGCCCCAGTCAGACTGAGAACTCCCGGCAGACTCGCCGGGTTCCTGAAGACCGCATCCATATGCGTCCTGATTGCTGGTCTTTTGTCCCCGCTCACCCAGGCGACGGCCGCGGCCGCGGCGTCGAACGACTACTGCGGCGGCCAGTGTTCCGACATCCTGCCGCCGGGCGAGAACGGCAACGCGACCCTCGCGCAGATCCTCCTCAACCAGGCCTTCGGCAGCCAGCCCGACCACGCGGAGGACCAGCTCGGCCCGTACGCCAACCTGGCCAAGGGGTACTCCTCGCTCACCGAGTCGACGATCAACACCTTCTTCAACGACGCGTCGTTCGGGGTCCCTTCCGATCAGGTCGCCTCGACCGAGAAGCCCGCGGGCCGCAGCGACGTGACGATCGTCCGCGACAAGAAGGCGGGCATTCCGCACATCACCGGTACCACCAGATACGGCACGGAGTTCGGCGCCGGGTATGCCGCCGCTGAGGACCGGCTGTGGCTCATGGACGTCTTCCGGCACGTCGGACGAGGCCAGCTGACGACGTTCGCGGGCGGCGCGCCCTCCAACCAGGGCCTGGAGCAGGAGTTCTACCGCAACGCCCCCTACAGCGAGGCCGACCTCCAGGCCCAGATCGACAACGCCGTCGCGACCAACGGCGCCCGCGGCCAGCAGGCCCTCGCCGACGCCAACGCCTACCTGGCCGGCATCAACGCCTACATCGACGCCTCCGACAGCGGCCGTTACTTCCCCGGCGAGTACGTCCTGACCGGTCACAAGGACTCGATCACCAACGCCGGCACCATCGACCACTTCAAGATCACCGACCTGGTGGCGCTGGGTTCCGTCATCGGCTCCCTGTTCGGCGCCGGCGGCGGCGGCGAGGTCAACAACGCGATCTCACTCCTGGCCGCCCAGTCCAAGTACGGCGTGACCGAGGGCACCAAGGTCTGGGAGTCCTTCCGCGAGCGCAACGACCCCGAGGCCGTGCTCACCGTCCACAACGGCGAGAGCTTCCCGTATGCCACCAAGCCCGACACCGCCCAGGGCGAGGCCCTGCCGGACGCCGGCTCGGTGACGACCGAGCCGCTGGTCTACGACGCCACCGGCACCGGGGCGAGCCAGAGCGCCACCGCCGCCTCCAAGACGGCGACCACGACCGCTCTCAGCTCGGCCAGGCGCGGCATGTCCAACGCCCTGGTGGTGAGCGGCAAGTACACCGCCAGCGGCCACCCGATCGCCGTCTTCGGCCCGCAGACCGGCTACTTCGCGCCCCAGCTGCTCATGCTCCAGGAGATCCAGGGCCCGGGCCTCAGCGCCCGCGGCGCCTCCTTCGCGGGCCTGAGCATGTACGTCGAACTCGGCCGCGGCCAGGACTACTCGTGGTCCGCGACCACCTCCGGCCAGGACATCATCGACACCTACGCCGTCGAGCTGTGCCAGGACGACTACCACTACCTTTTCCACGGCACCTGCACGGCCATGGACAAGGTCGAGCAGACCAACTCCTGGAAGCCGACCACGGCCGACGGCACGGCGGCAGGCTCGTACACGATGAGGGTGTGGAAGACCAAGTACGGCCCGGTGGAGTACCGGGCGACCGTCGGCGGCAAGAAGGTCGCGTACACCACCCTCCGCTCGTCCTACATGCACGAGGCCGACTCGATCATCGGCTTCCAGATGCTCAACGACCCCGACTACGTCAAGGGCCCGCAGGACTTCCAGAGCGCGGCGCAGCACATCAACTACACCTTCAACTGGTTCTACGCCGACTCCCGGCACACCGCGTACTACAACAGCGGCAACAACCCGGTGCGGGCGAGCGGTGTCGACGCCGAGTTCCCGGTGTGGGGGCAGGCGGCCTACGAGTGGAAGAACTGGGACCCGACGACCAACACCGCCGACTACACACCGGCCTCCGCGCACCCCAACTCCATCGACCAGGACTACTACATCTCCTGGAACAACAAGCAGGCCAAGGACTACACGACCGCGCCCTGGGGCGACGGGTCCGTGCACCGCGGCAACCTGCTGGAGGACCGGGTGAAGAAGCTGGTCGCGGCCGGCGGGGTGACCCGTACCAAGCTGGTGCAGGCCATGGCGGACGCGGCACTGGAGGACCTGCGGGCCGAGGACGTGCTGCCGAAGCTGCTCAAGGTCGTCAACAGCAGCACGGTGACCGACTCCACGGCCGCGGACGCCGTGAGCAAGCTGCAGGCGTGGGTGACCGCGGGCGCCAAGCGGACCGAGACGTCGGCCGGTTCGAAGAAGTACGCCAACGCCGACGCGATCCGCATCCTGGACGCCTGGTGGCCGCTGCTGGTGAAGGCCGAGTTCCAACCGGGCCTCGGCAGCGATCTGTACACCGCCTTCACCAACAACCTGCCCGTCGACGAGTCCCCGTCGGCCGCACACGGGCCGACCGGCTCGCACGCCGGCAGCTCCTTCCAGTACGGCTGGTGGAGCTACGTCGACAAGGACATCCGCGCGGTGCTCGGTGAGCCGGTGCAGGGGCCGCTGCCGGCGAAGTACTGCGGCGGCGGCAGCCTCGCCTCGTGCCGGGACATCCTGATCAGCACCCTCAAGACGGCGGCCGGCACTTCCGCGTCGACGGTCTACCCCGGCGACTCGCTGTGCTCGGCGGGCGACCAGTGGTGCGCCGACTCGATCGTCCAGCGCACCCTGGGCGGCATCAAGCACTACAACATCAGCTGGCAGAACCGGCCCACCTTCCAGCAGGTGGTGGAGTACACCTCGCACCGGTGACGGACCAGCGGCGGCGGGTCAGTGGATGCGGCCCGCCGCCAGCACCACCTGGGCCAGCTCCCGGTGCACGATGTCGCTGTGTGCACCGGCGGGCGGCCCGCCGCTCTTGACCACGGCCGCGGCGTCGATGTTGACGCACCCCGAGGTCGGCAGCGTGCCCTTGAGGGCGTCCGCGAGCTTGTACGCGCCTGTGCCCGGCACCGCCTGCACACCGTCGTGCCCCATCGCACCCCACTTGGCGCCCAGCATCTCCCCGACGCCGAAGCCCTCGGCGGCCTCCGGGACGACGCCCTGTGCGTCGTCCGCCATGCGCGAGGCCAGCGGGTAGATCGTGCCGAGCGCCGAGTCGAAGTGGGAGTAGCAGCACACCAGAGGGCCGTCGACACGGTTCTGCTGGCCCTGCAGCACACCCCCCGCATGGGCGTCGTACGGCAGCCGTGCCGCGAACGCGTAGTGCGAGAACGCCCCTTGCAGCAGCGTCACCGACTTCACCGTGTGCACGCCCTGGGGCAGCCCGCGCAGTGCGAACGACACCAGCCGGCCGCCGAAGCTGTGCCCCACGAGGTGTACGCGCACGCCGGGGGCCAAGGCGGCGAGCTGCCCGACCACGGGGCCGAGCCCCCGCTCGCCGACCGTGCCCGCGCGCCGTTTCATCGCGTAGTACGTCGCCTGCCGCAGCAGTTCCTTCGCTCCGTCCCAGGGGTTCGGCAACGAGAAGCCCTCCGCGTCGCCACCGGACCGGACCGCCACCAGCGCCTGCGCGAACTCGTCGCAGAGCGTCGCCGTGTCGCCGGTGAACAGCACCGGCTCGCTCTGCGGGACACCCTCCGCGAGGGTGTCCGCCGCGAACAGGGGCTGTGGCCCGCCCGGCACGAGCTCCACCAGCAGCCGGACCAGCCGGCCGAACTCCTCCAGCTCGTTCTCGGGCCGCTGCTCCAGCATCCGTGCGATCTGGTCGACCACGGTGGCCCGCCCGGGGAACGTCTCCAGGAGCGCGTGCCGGGTGTCCTTGTCGAGCGCGGGGGCCGGGACAGCCTCCGCCTCCATGGCCACCACGGACTTCGGGAAGTCGGGGATCGGCTCGTCGCAGAACCGCATCGACGGCCAGATCACGCCCACGTACCCGATCCTCGCCTGGGCCGCGAGGTCCGGGATCGGCGCGAAGAACCGGCTGTAGAGGGCGGTCGCGCCCGAGCGGTCGTTGTTCCAGCCGTGTGCGAAGACGATCAGGTCACGGACTTTGCGGTCCGTGACCTCGGCGAGCAGCCGGTCCCGCTCCCGCCCGTCGACGTCCCCGTCCGCGTCGAAGGTCAGCTCCCAGTAAGGAGTCACACTCATTGCCGGCTGTGCCATGACAGGCCCCCTCGTCCCCCGTAGCAGTGCGATGTGGGCGCATCGTCCTGCTACCGGCCGAGGATGGCCATACGTCCCGACTCACTTGTAGAGGAGGTATTCCTTTCGAATTCGCCGGAACACGGCGAGTTCCTCCTGCCAGCCCGCCACCACCTCGTCGGTGCCCGCGCCCGCGTCGATCGCCGTACGCACGCTCGCGGAGCCCGTGAGCTTGTCGATCCAGTTGTCGGAGCGCCAACGGAAGCCGCTCCACACCTTCTTGGCGGTCACCAGCAGCGCGATCCCGGTACGGACCGGGTCGTAGGCGGCCCGGTCGTGCACGTGGATCTGCACACCGCCGATGGTCTTCCCCTGGAACTTGGAGAAGGTCGGCGCGAAGTACGCCTCCCTGAAGTGGACACCGGGCAGGGCGAGTTCGTTCGCCGCGGCCGCCCACCTCCCGTCGATGCCCTCCGCGCCGAGCAGCTCGAAGGGGCGGGTGGTGCCGCGGCCCTCCGACAGGTTGGTGCCTTCGAACATGCACGTCCCCGAGTACACGAGCGCCGTGTCGGGCGTCGGCATGTTGGGGCTCGGCGGCACCCAGGGCAGCGACCAGGCGTCGTAGAACTCCGAGCGCTTCCAGCCCGTCATCAGTACGGTCTGCAGGGGCACGGGGGTGGTCAGGAACTCCCCGTTGAACAGCCGGGCCAGCTCGGCGACCGTCATGCCGTGCGCCTGGGAGACCGGCTGCCGTCCCACGAAGGTCGCGAACTCCTTGTGCAGCACCGGTCCTTGGGCCGCGCGGCCGGTCACCGGGTTCGGCCGGTCGAGGACGACGAAGCGTTTGCCGGCGAGCTGGGCGGCCTCCATGCAGTCGTACAGCGTCCAGATGTACGTGTAGAAGCGGGCGCCGACGTCCTGGATGTCGAAGACGACCGTGTCCACGCCGGAGGCCGTGAAGACATCGGCGAGGGGCCGGCCGCTCTTGAGGTACGTGTCGTAGACGGGGAGGCCGGTGGCGGGGTCGTCGTAGCGGCCTTCGGAGCCGCCTGCCTGTGCGGTGCCGCGGAAGCCGTGTTCGGGGCCGAAGACGGCCCCCAGGTCCACCCGGTTGTCCGCGTGCATCACATCGACGATGTGGTGGACGTCTCGGGTCACCCCGGTGGGGTTGGTGACGATTCCGACTCGTTGGCCTTCGAGGAGTGCGTAGCCTTCGGCGGAGAGGCGCTCGAAGCCGGTGCGGAGGGTTCTGTGCCGGGTGGCTGCGGTGGCCGGCGGTGCCGCGGAGAAGGGTGTTGCTGCCGTTGTCGCTGCGAGCAGGGCTCGTCTGGATAGGCGCATGGGGTGCACGGTATTGCTCCCGCAGGTCGTGGGGAAGGTGCGGGAAGTCGGCGGTTGCTCGCGCAGTTCCCCGCGCCCCTGAGGGGGTTGCCGGCGCCCCTTTCCTCGCACATACCGACCGGTTAGTCTGGCCGCATTGGAGCCGCAGTCGAAGGAGACCGATGGTGGAAGCCGTGCAGGATGCCGGAGTGGTCGTCACCGGAGCGGGAGGCGGGATCGGGGCCGCCCTTGCCCGGCGGTTCGCCGCCGAAGGGGCCCGGGTCGTCGTGAACGATCTCGATGCGGACCGGGCCAAGGCCGTTGCCGAGGAGATCGGCGGTATCGCGGTACCGGGCGACGCCTCCGCGATCGTCGCCGACGCGCGGGACGCGCTCGGGGGGACCATCGACGTGTACTGCGCCAACGCCGGTGTCGCCTTCGAGGACGCGGGGCCGGGGCAGCCGCTGGACGAGAAGTCCTGGGCCGTCTCCTGGGACGTCAACCTGATGGCCCATGTCCGTGCCGCTCATGAGCTGCTTCCCGAGTGGCTGGAGCGGGGCAGCGGTCGTTTCGTGTCCACCGTCTCCGCCGCCGGGCTGCTGACCATGATCGGGGCGCCCTCCTACAGCGTCACCAAGCACGGTGCGTACGCCTTCGCCGAGTGGCTGTCGCTCACGTACCGGCACCGGGGGCTCAAGGTGCACGCCATCTGTCCGCAGGGTGTGCGCACCGACATGCTGGCCGCCACCGGAACCGCGGGCGACCTGGTGCTGCAGCCGACCGCGATCGAGCCGGCGGACGTCGCCGACGCCCTGTTCAAGGGGATCGAGGAGGACCGGTTCCTGATCCTGCCGCACCCCGAGGTCGCCGGGTACTACCAGGCCAGGGCCACCCACCCCGACCACTGGCTGACGAACATGAACCACCTCCAGCGGAAGTGGGAGGAGGCACGGTGACCGGCTCCTGGTACGCCGCACGGCCCTGGGTGGCCCTGCTGAACGAGGCCCAGCGCGGACCCGTGGAGCCCGCCGACTCCCTGGTGCACGCGTTGCGCCGGTCCGTCGCCGAGGCCCCGGACCGCGCCTTCCTCGCCTACTTCGACGGGCGGCTGAGCTACCGCGAGGTCGACGAACTGAGCGACTCGGTCGCCGGGCATCTGGCCGCCCGCGGCCTGGAGCGCGGCGACCGGGTGGCGATCCTGCTGCAGAACTCCCCGCTCTTCGTGCTGGCACTGCTGGGCGCCTGGAAGGCGGGGGCGATCGTCGTGCCCGTCAACCCCATGTACAAGTCCGGGGAGGTCGGACACGTCCTGCGGGACGGCGAGGTCATGGCGCTGATCTGCTCCGACCGGGCCTGGGAGTCGTATCTGCGGGACACGGCCGAAGACTCGCCCGTGCAGATCGTGCTGACCGCCTGCGAGCTGGACTTCCAGACGCGTGGCGACGCGCGGGTGCTGGGCTTCGAGCGGCTGCCGCAGGCCGCGGACGCCGCCGATCTGACGACCGTGGCCCGCGCCGGGTACGAGGCGCCCGAGGGCCGCCGGCTCAGGCCGTCCGACATCGCGCTGATCAGCTACACCTCGGGCACCAGCGGCACACCCAAGGGCGCCACCAACACGCACGGCAACATCATGTACAACGCGGAGCGGCAGCGGACGGGGCTCGCCCTGCCGGACGCGCCCGTCTACTACGCGCTGGCGCCGCTGTTCCACATCACCGGGATGGTGTGCCAGCTCGGCGCCTGTCTCAACAGCGCGGGCACGCTCGTGCTGACGTACCGCTTCGAGGCGGGTGTCGTGCTGGAGGCGTTCGCCGAGCACCGGCCGCACTACACGGTCGGCCCGTCGACCGCCTTCATGGCGCTGGGCGCCCACCCGGACGCCACCCGGGAGCACTTCTCGTCGTTCGTGAACATCTCCAGCGGCGGCGCGCCCGTGCCGCCCGCCCTGGTGGAGAAGTTCCGGGCGGGCTTCGGGCCGTACATCCGCAACGGCTACGGGCTGACCGAGTGCACCGCGCCCTGCGCCTCGGTCCCGCCGGGCCTGGAGGCGCCCGTCGACCCGGCCTCCGGCACGCTGGCCGTGGGTCTGCCGGGCCCCGACACCGTCGTACGCATCGTCGACGACCAGGGCAAGGAGGTGCCCTTCGGCGAGCAGGGCGAGATCGTCGTCCGCGGGCCGCAGGTGGTGCCCGGCTACTGGCGGCGGCCGGAGGCGACCGCCGAGACCTTCCCGGACGGTGAGCTGCGCACCGGCGACATCGGCTTCATGGACGAGCAGGGCTGGCTGTACGTCGTCGACCGCAAGAAGGACATGATCAACGCGTCCGGTTTCAAGGTGTGGCCGCGCGAGGTCGAGGACGTCCTGTACACGCATCCCGCGGTCCGCGAGGCGGCCGTCGTCGGGGTGCCCGACGGGTATCGCGGGGAGACCGTCAAGGCGTACATCAGCCTGCGTCCGGGCGCCGACACGGACCCGGGTGAACTCGCGACGTACTGCAAGGAGAGACTGGCCGCCTACAAGTACCCGCGGCAGGTGGAGATCCTGCCCGACTTGCCGAAGACGGCGAGTGGGAAGATCCTCCGTCGGGAGCTTCGTTCCCGGCCGCAGGACAGCGAATAGCAGCGAACGAACAGATACAGGCAGAGAGCTTGGAAGGCAGGTGGCGGCACAGTGCCCAGAACGACGGACGGTGACGGTACTCCCGTCCCGCAGCGGCTGCTGGCCGCCGCCACCCGGCTCTTCGCCGAGCAGGGCTACGACCGCACCTCCGTGCAGGAGATCGTCGAAGCGGCCGGCGTCACCAAGGGGGCGCTGTACCACTACTTCGGCTCCAAGGACGACCTCCTGCACGAGGTGTACTCGCGTGTCCTGCGCCTCCAGCAGGAGCGCCTCGACGCGTTCGCGGACGCCGACGAGCCGATCGAGAAGCGCCTCAGGGGCGCGGCGGCCGATGTCGTCGTCACGACGATCGAGAACCTCGACGACGCGATGATCTTCTTCCGGTCCATGCACCACCTGAGCCCGGAGAAGAACAAGCAGGTGCGTGCCGAGCGCCGGCGCTACCACGAACGCTTCCGTGCGCTGGTGGAGGAGGGGCAGCAGGCGGGTGTCTTCTCCAAGGCGACACCCGCCGACCTGGTGGTGGACTACCACTTCGGCTCCGTGCACCACCTGTCGACCTGGTACCGGCCGGACGGGCCGATGAGCCCGCAGGAGGTCGCCGACCATCTGGCGGACCTGCTGCTGCGGGCGCTGCGGCCGTAGGACGTACATGGGTAAGGGGCGGTCGCCGTGGCGACCGCCCCTCACCGATGCCCTACAGGTACTTCTTCAGCTCCCGTCGCGCCAGCGACCGCTGGTGCACCTCGTCCGGGCCGTCCGCGATCATCAGCGTCCGTGCGCCGGCGTACAGCTCGGCCAGCGGGAAGTCCTGGCTGACGCCGCCCGCGCCGTGCAGCTGGATCGCCCGGTCGATGATGTCGACGACCGCGCGAGGCGTGGCGATCTTGATGGCCTGGATCTCCGCGTGGGCCCCCCTGTTGCCGACCGTGTCCATCAGCCAGGCCGTCTTGAGCACGAGCAGCCGCAGCTGCTCCACCGTCACGCGCGCGTCGGCGATCCAGTTGTGCACCACGCCCTGCTGTGCCAGCGCCTTGCCGAAGGCCGTACGGGACACCGCCCGGCGGCACATCAGCTCGATCGCCCGCTCCGCCATGCCGATCAGCCGCATGCAGTGGTGGATACGGCCCGGACCCAGGCGGGCCTGGGCGATGGCGAAGCCGCCGCCCTCCTCGCCGATCAGGTGGGACACCGGCACGCGCGCGTGGTCGAAGATCACCTCGGCGTGGCCGCCGTGGTAGTGGTCCTCGTAGCCGAAGACCTGCATCGCCCGCTTGACGGTGACGCCCGGGGTGTCCCGGGGCACCAGGACCATGGACTGCTGGCGGCGGATGTCCGCGCCGTCCGGGTTCGTCTTGCCCATCACGATGAAGATCTTGCAGTCCGGGTTCATCGCCCCGGAGATGTACCACTTGCGGCCCGTGATGACGTACTCGTCGCCGTCCCGCTCGATGTGCGTGGTGATGTTGGTGGCGTCGGACGAGGCCACCTCAGGCTCGGTCATCGCGAACGCCGAACGGATCTCGCCCGCCAGCAGCGGCTCCAGCCACTGCTTCTTCTGCTGCTCGTCGCCGAACTGTGCGAGCACCTCCATGTTGCCGGTGTCGGGGGCCGCGCAGTTCGTGGCCGTCGGCGCCAACTGCGGGCTGCGGCCGGTGATCTCGGCCAGCGGCGCGTACTGGAGGTTGGTCAGCCCGGCGCCGTGCTCGGCGTCCGGCAGGAAGAGGTTCCACAGGCCCTGCCGGCGCGCCTCGGCCTTCAGCTCCTCCACCACGGCCGGGGTGTCCCAGGGGGAGGCCAGGGCAGCCCGCTGCTCCTCCGCCACCGCCTCGGCCGGGTAGACGTACTCGTCCATGAAGGCGAGCAGCTTGGCGCGCAGTTCCTCGGTGCGCGCGTCGAACGCGAAGTCCATGGTCTGTCAGCCTTCCTGAAGAGTGGTCAGGCCGTGCTCGATGAACACGGGCACCAGGTCGCCGATGCGGTCGAAGCCGCGGCCGACCGTCTGGCCCAGCGTGTAGCGGTAGTGGATGCCTTCGAGGATCACGGCCAGCTTGAACCAGGCGAACGCCGTGTACCAGGAGACGGCCGAGACGTCGCGCCCCGAGCGGGCGGCGTAGCGCTCGATCAGCTCGGCGGGGGAGGGGTGACCCGGCGCCTCGGCGGTCGTGGAGACCGGGGAGTCGGGCGCGCCCAGCGGCATGCTGTACATCACCAGCAGGCCCAGGTCGGTGAGCGGGTCCCCGAGCGTGGACATCTCCCAGTCGAGGATCGCCTTGATCTTGTCGTCCTCGCCGATCAGGACGTTGTCGAGGCGGTAGTCGCCGTGGACGACGGCCGGTGCCGGGGAGGCGGGCAGCTGTCGGCCGAGCGTGGCGTGCAGCTCGTCGATGCCGGCCAGGTCGCGGTTGCGGGAGGCGTCCAGCTGCTTGCTCCAGCGGCGCAGCTGCCGGTCCAGGAAGCCCTCGGGGCGGCCGAAGTCCGCGAGGCCCACCTCGGCGGGGTCCACCCCGTGCAGTTCGACGAGCGTGTCCACCAGGGACAGCACCGCGCCCCGGGTGCGCTCCGGGCCGAGCGGGGCGAGCTGGTCGGCCGTGCGGTACGGCGTGCCCTCCACGAACTCCATGACGTAGAACGGCGCCCCCTGCACCGCCCCGTTCTCGGGGTCCTCGCACAGCAGCACTGGACGCGGCACCGGCACGTTCGTCGAGTGCAGTGCGCTGATCACCCGGTGCTCGCGCTTCATGTCGTGCGCGGTGGCCAGGACATGGCCGAGCGGGGGCCGGCGCACGACCCACTTCGAGGTGCCGTCCGAGACGGCGTACGTGAGGTTCGACCGTCCGCCCTCGATCAGCCGGCCGGTCAGGGGGCCGTGCACCAGGCCCGGCCGCTCCTGGTCGAGCAGGCCGCGCAGCCGGTCGAGATCGAGACCTGGCGGGTGGTCGGGGCTCATCGGTGCTCCTTCACGGGCGTCAGAACGGTTCCCGACCATGATGCCGACCGGTCGGTATGTCGTCCAGTGCGTGCGCCGAACGTGATTCGAGCCACGATAGGCCGACAGCTCCCGGCGCGGTGGCGCGGGGAGCTCTCGACCGCCTGGTTCCGGCCTTTTCCGGCGGGTGTCAGTGGTCGTCCCAGTGCCCGTCGTGCGGGGCGTGCCGATGGCCGTCGTGCAGGTAGTCGACGTGGTCGCCGTGCAGGACGCTCTCGTGTCCGCAGCCCTCGCCGTGCCGGTGGTCGTGACCGTCATGCGGTGCGTGTCCGTCCGGCTCGCACTCGTCCCAGTGGTCGCCGTGCTCGCGGTGCAGGTGCCCGTCGTGCGCGTAGTCGACGTGGTCCCCGTGCGGCACCTGCGTGTGTCCGCAGTCGGAGCCGTGGATGTGGGCGTGAGAGGTGTGTTCCAGGTGAAGGGTGGTCATGGGGGGCTCGCCTTCGGGAAATACGGCTGATGACGTCGGACAGGGTGCCATGTGAAAGGTGCATATCGGACCATTCGGCTTGCGTGGCGTCCGTGTGTGCCGGAGGGGCGAGCTCATGAACGTCTTCGGACCCGGTCAGAAGACCAGTGCCACCCCGCACGCGGCCAGTGCCACCGTGCACAGGGCCGCCGCCGTGGCATGCCGGGGGGTGAGTGCCAGGGGGCTGTCGGAGGACGCCAAGGCGCTTATGCGGCGGTGGGCGACGAGCAGGAAGCCCAGCCAGAGGGCGCAGCACAGGGCGCAGGCGATGATCTCCACCGCGGAGACACTGCCGTGCAGCGCGGTCTTCGTGGCGAGGACGGCGGCCACGGTGCTCGCGAGTGTCGTACGCCGCCAGGCGAGCCGGGTCCGCTCCGGCTGGAGGCCGGGGTCGCGCTCCTGGCCCGCGGCGTTCATCCCTCCCACCCGACGAGGACGACGACGACCATCGCCACGGCCACGACGGCGACGACGATGCTCAGCAGCGCGGGGAACCGTGAGACCGGCAGATCCTCGCCGCGGCGCATGGCCCGCTCGCAGCGCATCCAGTGGTTGACCGCGCGCAGCGAGCACAGCACGCCCGCGCCGAGCAGTGCGAGCGCCAGCCCCACGCGCCAGGCCCAGCGCAGATCCGGCAGGAACTGGTCCACCGCGAAGCCGCCGCCGATCAGGGCGAGGGCGGTGCGCAGCCAGGCCAGGAAGGTGCGCTCGTTCGCCAGGGAGAAGCGGTAGTCCGGCGTTCCGCCCTCGCTCCGGACCCGTTCCGGGGCGAACCAGAGCCGGACGTTTCGCGCGAATTCGATCACGCTTACGACCTTATCCAGCTTCGCCCGGCGCCGTCGGCTGGGGGCTGCCGCGCCCAGACCCCCGCTTCGGCCCTCAAGGGGCCTCGTCCTCAATCGCCAGACGGGCTGACAACAGCCGCTCATACGCCGCCAGGCCGTCCGGAACCCACTCCCATTCCGTCAGCCGCCGCTGCACCTCCGCCTCCGGCAGGAAGTCGTGCCAGGCCACCTCCTCGGCCTGCGGGCTGACCGGCAGCTCGCAGCGGACCTCGTACACCGCCGACCACCAGGTCTGGCCGGCGCCGTCGTCGTAGAGGAACTTGAACAGGAAGCGCGGGCTCGGGAGGCCGGAGACGCCGAGTTCCTCCTCGGCCTCGCGCAGCGCGGCCTCGTCGTAGGACTCGCCCGCGCCGACCACTCCGCCGACCCACATGTCGTAGAGGGACGGGAAGACCAGCTTGGTGGGGGTACGGCGGTGGACGAACAGGCGGCCTTCCGCGTCCCGGGCCTGGATGAAGACACAGCGGTGGCGCAGGCCCTTGGCGTAGGCCTCGCCGCGTGGGGACTGGCCGACGACCTGGTCGTTCTCGTCGACGATGTCGAGGATTTCGTCTGCGGGGCTCGTCATGCAGCCATCCAAGCAGGACGGCAGAGCCTGGGGGCAGACACAGGCTCTCAGCTGCGCTGCAGGGCCTGGATCCGCTGCGGCTTCGCCGTGCCGCTCGGCATGCAGGGGTGCAGGCCGAGGAGGACGATTCCGCCGACGATCGCCGCGAGGCCGGCGGCCTCCCAGGCGAGGGCGCCCGTGTCGGTGCGCAGCCGGTCGCCCAGGAAGCCCACTCCGCACAGGATGCCCGCCAGCGGCTGGGCGGCGGTGAGGGCGGGCAGTGACATCCGCAGGGGCGCGGTCTCGAAGGCGCTCTGGACCAGGATCAGGCCGGCGACCCCGAGCGCCGCCACGCCGTAGGGCTGCCAGCCCGTCACCAGTTCGGTGAGGCCGCCCTGGGCGAAGCGCTCGCCGCTGACCCGGGTGAGTGCGTCCTGGACGCCGTAGAGGAGACCGGCGGCGAGGGCGAGCAGGACGGGGGCGGCGCTCAGGCGGGAGCGCCTCGCGTACGTCGTCAGGAGGAGGGCGAGGCCGGTCATGGCGCCGATGATCAGCCAGTGCCGGAAGGGGTCGCTGACCGCGGTGCCGCCGCGCGGCTCGCCCGCGACGATGAAGGCGGTGACGCCGCCGGCGAGCAGCGCGAGGCCGGCCCAGCCCTGGCGGCCCAGGGGCTGTCTGGTCTGCTTGCGGGAGAGAGCCAGGGCGAACAGGAGGTTGGTGGCGAGGAGCGGCTCGACCAGGGAGATCTCGCCCTGGCTCAGGGCGATCGCCCCGAGGGCCATGCCGGCCACCATCAGCGCGATGCCGCCCAGCCAGCGCGGCACCTGCATCAGGTCGAGGAGCAGGCGCGGCGAGAGGAAGTCGCTGAGGGGCGCCCGCTGGGCCGCGTTCTGCTGGAGCACGAATCCGAAGCCCAGGCAGCAGGCAGCGCTCACGGCGAGAATCAGAACCAGAACGGACACGCTGCGTACCTCGAGTCAGATAGGCCGGGCTTCGGGGTGCGTAGTGGGTGACTGTAGCGTCCCAGGGCCCGGCTTGCCCCTGGGAGTGCCCGGATCCGGGCAGTCGACCCGGTCACGTCTCCCCGAGGATCGAGGGCGGGTGCCGCGTCGTCCCGCCATGGTGGGGTTCCGGAGCGTGCGGCGCCATGGCGTGCGCCACATGCGTGACCTGGTGCTGCGCAACGCAAGGGGCTGCGTGATCACAAGTGCCCCATTGGCAACGGAAGTTGACGCGTGTAACAGCCGTCCCTCCCTTGACGTAAAGCGTTGGCGGGGGGTTTGCTGTGCGTGATCAGCTGACGGCAAACCGATATCAGGCCGGACCGATACCAGACGTCGAGCCGCGTCGCGTGAGGAAGATCCCGCGGTGTCCCCACCCCCACCCTTCGGCCGGGGCCGCAAGCGCGCGGCCCAGCCCCTCGACGCGGCCCTCGACGACGCCGAACTCGTCGCCGCCCGGGCCGCGTTGGCGCAGGGTCGGTGGCAGGCCGCGCGGTCGCTGCTCGTTCAGACGGGGGACGAGTGGGATCTGCGCGGACACCGGGTCACCGTGCTCGCGCTGGAGTCGTACAGTGCCGCCTGGGCACGGGACTGGCTGCTCGCCGAGCCGGACTCCGCCGACGCCGCCGTGCTGCTCGCGCTCGCGCTCGTCCAGCGCGCCTTACGGGGCAAGGAGAAACCGGAGCGCGCCCGCGAGGCCTGCCGGGACGCCGCGGTGCGCGTGCCCGCCGACCCCACGCCGTGGCTCGGCCTGCTGATGCTGGAGCGCGACCCGGGGCCGGACTGCGAGCGGCTCTTCGCCGAGGTCCGTGGCCGCTACCCCGACCACCACCACGCCCACCACCTGATGGTCGCCCGTCTCGCCGAACGGCACACCGAGGCCGGCCCGGACCCGCTGCACGAGGTCTACGACTTCGCCAACCGCTCCGCCCTGCACGCCCCCGCCGACTCCCCCCTCGCCATCCTCCCGGTGGTCGCCCACGCCGAGCGCTACCGCGTGCTGGCCGCCGCCGGGCACGAGCCCGCCGACCCCGCCGCCTCCGGCCACTGGAGCGGACGCCGGGCCCGGCAGGTGATGAAGGCCGCCTTCGACTGGTGGCTGGAATGGGAGCACGAAGGCCACCCGCGCCGCCTGGTCGACCTCAACTTCCTCGCCCACGCCAAGGTCTGCGAGGGCCGCGGCGCCGAGGCCGCCGCCCTGTTCCACCGCATCGGCGAGCACGCCACCGCCGCCCCCTGGTCGTACCCGGACCGCGATCCGCACTCCGCCTTCCGTGCCGCGCGCGCCGCCGCGCTCGGCACGGCATGACACTCCCGACCCCGACAGAAGGACGGTCCCTCGAATGACCACGGGCAGTTCCAACGCGAGCAGAGCCGCCGAGGGCGGCATCAGTACCTATCTGGGGCAGGAGCGCGCCCTGCGCGCCGACCGCCTGGGCGCGGGCGGCCTGCTGCTCTCCGTGCTCGCCGCGACCGCCCCCCTCATGGTGGTCGCGGGTGTCATGCCCACCACATTCGCGGTGATGGGGATCGTCGGACAGCCGCTGCTCTTCGTCGTCCTCGGCGTGGTGCTGGTCCTCTTCAGCGTCGGCTACGCCGAGATGAGCCGGCACGTCCACAACGCGGGCGCCTTCTACGCGTACATCTCCCGCGGCCTGGGCGGCACCGCCGGAGCCAGCGCCGCCCTCGTCGCCCTCGCCGCCTACAGCGCCCTCCAGGTCGGCATCTACGGCATCTTCGGCTTCGAGGTCTCCAACCTGTTCGCCACCTACGCCGACGTCCAGGTGGCGTGGTGGATACCGGCGCTGGCGGCCGTGGCCGTCGTCGGGCTGCTGGGCTGGCTGAAGATCGACGTCAACGCGCGCCTGCTGGGCGTTCTGCTGGTCGTCGAGGTGATCCTCGTCGTCATCTTCGACGTCGCCTCGATCGCCGACCCGGCCAAGCAGGGCCTGTCGCTGCACGCCTTCAACCCGGACACCCTCACCGGCGCCGGGGTCGGCACGGCACTCTGCTTCTGCATCGCCGCCTTCACCGGCTTCGAACAGGCACCGGTGTACGCGGAGGAGACCAGCCGCCCGCACGTCCTCGTCCCGCGCGTGATGCTGCTCGCCGTCGGCTTCGTCACCGTCTTCTTCGCGATCAGCTCCTGGGCCTACACCGTCGCCACCGGCCCCTCCGCGATCGTCGGCGCCGCGCAGAAGCAGAGCGCCGGACTGCTGTTCTCGCTGACCGAGTCCCGGCTCGGCTCCACCTTCACCGACGTCCTGCACGTCCTGTTCGTGACCGGCATGTTCGCGGCCCTGCTCAGCTTCCACAACGTCGTCGCCCGGTACGCCTTCGCCATGGGCCGCGAGGGGCTGCTGCCGCGCACCTTCGGCCGTACGACGGGCACGAGCGGCGCGCCCGGCACCGGCTCCCTGCTGCAGACCGTCGTGTCCGCCCTCGTCGTGATCGCCTTCGCGGTCGCCGACGACAAGCCGACCGGCGACCCGACCGCACCCGTCCTGCACCTGTTCACCTGGCTCGGCAACATCGGCGCGCTCGGTGTGATCCTGCTGATGGCGGCCGCCTCCGTGTCCGTGATCGTCTTCTTCGCCCGGCGCGGAGCGGCGGGCGCCCAGGCCTGGCGACTGGTCACCTCGGCTCTCGCGGCGGTCGCCCTGCTGGTGATCGCCGGCTACACGGTCAAGGACTTCGACGTCCTGGTCGGCGCCGGCCCGGACTCGGCCCTGAGCTGGGCGCTGCCCGGCATCATCGGCCTCGCCCTGGTCGTCGGCCTGGTCCAGGGCCTGCTCCTGCGCTCCCGCTCACCCGAGGCGCACGCCCGCATCGGGCTCGGCAACGAGGCGTTCCAGCTGGACAAGGCCGCGCAGGAGGCGTCGTAGCCACGAGGACCGCCGACGGATTCCGAGGCCGACGGATTCTGAGAACGCCGTAAGAAGTGATTACGGAACCCTGACGAGCACCCGCGATTCCTGGTCCCGCCGGGGCCGCGGGTGTTCGAATGGATACGTGAACTCCGAACAACCCGAGGAGCCGGGCGCACCGCAGCCGCCTCCGGAGCGTGGCACCCCGGTCGGCCGCCGTGTCCTGCTCGGCACCATCGGCCTGGGCGCCCTCGGCGTGCTCGCCGCGCCCACTCTGCAACGTGCCCTGGAGGGCTTCCTCGGCGCGGCGGCCGAGAGGGACCCCACCGGCCTGACCGGCCTGCTCCCCAACGGCGGCGGCTTCCGCTACTACTCGGTCGCCTCCTCCGTACCGCACAGGAACGCCGCGAACTACCGCCTCACCGTCGACGGCCTCGTCGACCGCCCGAAGACCTACACCCTCGACGACCTGCGCGCCCTGCCGCAGACCCGGCTGGTCAAGGACGTCCAGTGCGTCACCGGCTGGCGGGTCCCGGGCACGCCCTTCGAGGGGGTGCGGCTGTCCCGGCTGCTGGACGCCGCGGGAGTGCGCTCCACGGCCGGGGCGGTCCGCTTCACCTGCTTCGACGGCACGTACACCGAGAGCCTCACCCTCGACCAGGCCCGCCGCTCCGACGTCCTGGTCGCGCTGCGGATGCAGGACAAGAACATCGGCCACGACCACGGCGGCCCGGTTCGCCTCTACGTGGCGCCCATGTACTTCTACAAGTCCGCCAAGTGGCTGTCCGGCATCACCGTCACCGAGGACGTGAAGCCGGGCTACTGGGAGGACCGCGGCTACGACGTCGACGCCTGGGTCGGCCATTCGAACGGGCGGGACGATGAGCCTACGAGCTGAGGCGCACACACCACCGGTCGCCGGGATCCGCCGGTTCGGCCCCGTCCAGCGCTGGGTGCACCGCACGACGGCCGCGCTGATGGGGGTGTGCGTGGTGACGGCCGCCTTCCTGTATGTCCCGCAGTTCGCTGAGCTCGTCGGCCGCCGTGAGCTGGTGGTGCGTGTGCACGAGTGCGCCGGGCTCGCCCTGCCGGTGCCCGTCCTGGTCGGTCTCGTCTCCCGCCACTTCCGCGCCGACCTGGGGCATCTGAACCGCTTCGGACCGCACGACAGGGTCTGGCTGCGGGCGGCTCTGCGCCGGGACAAGCGGCGCTCGTCGCGTCCGGCGGCGAAGTTCAACGCCGGGCAGAAGATCTACGCGGCGTGGATCGCCGGGGCCACGCTGGTGATGCTGGGCACCGGCCTGATCATGTGGTTCACCCATCTGACCCCGCTGATGTGGCGCACCAGCGCCACGTTCGTCCATGACTGGCTGGCCCTGACGATCGGGATCGTCCTGGCCGGGCACATCGGGATGGCGATCGGGGATCCGGAGGCGCGGGGCGGGCTACGGACCGGAAGGGTGAGCCGGGAGTGGGCCGAGCGGGAGCATCCCTTGTGGCGGCCCTGAAGGCGCCTCCGGCGAGGGGGAGGGGGCTGCGGCGGGTGCCGCCACCGTGAAGGCGTTTTTGAGGCGTGCCTCGGTGTTGCCGTAGCGGACGACCAGGTCCACGGTGTGCTCGTCTGCGGCGCCGTTGTGGCTGGTCGCGCCCCGTGGCGGAGCCGCACATCGATACAGCCCCGCGCCCCTTTGGGGCACTGGTGCACCGCACAGGGATGGCACGACGGCGGACAGCACCAGCTCATCACCTGCCTGCGAGCGCAGTACGGGAAGCCCAGCGAGCTGCTGTCCGCCGATGAACACGCTCCCGAACCTCAGCAGTTCCGCGTGGTCGAAGAAGGTGCCCCGCAGTTCGATGGCGATCGTGTCGCCGGGCTGGGCCTCGCCGTCGTCGCCCGTGTCCACGTCGGCGATCCGGTAGGTACAGGCGGGCGTGCCGCCTGATGCAGCCTTCAACTGCGCGTTCGCTTCCGGGTGTTGGCGATGGAAGTCCAACAGGCCGCCGAGCACCGCGTAGGCGGCGCGGCCCTTGCAGGTGTCTGCCTTGCCTGCCAGGGCGGTGTACTCCTTGGCCGCCGTGTCCCAGCTGCCGCCGGCGCCCTGCACGGCCAGGCAGGCGGTCGCGAGGGCGTGCAGCAGACGCCACTCCGGGTCCGTGGAGTCCGTGGGGATCACCTTGAGGGCGGTCCGGCACCGGCCGGGGTCGCGGAGCTGGTCGTAGACGCTCGACGGGTCCGGTGTGGTGTCGGCGTCGGGCGAGACGGGTCCCGGCGGGAGCCAAGTGGGGCTCAGCAAAGGCCTGTTGCTCGGGGAGATGCCACTCGGCGAGGGAGTGGCGGTACGGGTGCGGCCCCGGCCGCTCGGCAATGGGGTGCCGCTTGCTTCTCCGGCGGGTGACTGCCGAGGTGTGGGGGAGGGCGACGGGACGCCGTTCGACGGCCTCGCGGTCACGATCGAACCGCCCCCGCCCCGGCTGTCCGGCGTACCACTCCCGTCACCGTTGAAGGCCGTGACCGCCACCGCCACCGCTCCGACCACGAGCAGCCCCGAGATACGCATCCCGAGGGAAACCGCCATGACGCCCCCCGACCCCCAGCGCCCCTGGAGGCCGTGTCCAGGGGTCCCCTCATCATCGGGCCGACTCCGGCGGCGGGGAAGCCGCCTTGGTCGGATCCTTGGGGAAAATTCAGGATCGGAAGTCGAGCAGCACCTTGCAGGAACGGCTGCGGTCGGCGGCCAGAGCAAAGGCAGACTCGGCCCCCCGGACCGGAACCACGGCACTGACCAGCCCGTCGAACGCCGGCTCGGCGGCCAGCAGCCGCAGCGCCTCGTCGAACTCCGTGTCGAAGCGGAACGCGCCCCGCAGCTCGATCTCCCGGCTCACGACCAGGTTCCCGGCGAACGGGCTCGGCCCGGGCGGCAGCATCCCGAGCTGCACGACCACCCCGCCCCGCCGCACCAGACGCAGACAGGTGTCCAGACCCGCGGCCACCCCGGACGCCTCCACGGCCACGTCCACCTCGGGCGGCCACCCGGCATCCTGCGGATCGTCGGCCCGTACGAGGGTGTCGGCGCCCGCGATACGCGCGTACTCCAGGGCCGCCGGGAGGAGGTCGGTGACCGTCACCCGGTCGGCGCCCGCCGCCTTCGCCGCCGCGACCACGAGGCAGCCGATGGGACCGGCGCCGGTGACCAGGACGTGCC
This sequence comes from Streptomyces sp. NPDC001492, assembly GCF_053597275.1. Lineage (NCBI taxonomy): Bacteria > Bacillati > Actinomycetota > Actinomycetes > Kitasatosporales > Streptomycetaceae > Streptomyces > Streptomyces sp. NPDC001492. The sequence continues at coordinate 173,764 of NZ_JBSFHW010000019.1, forward strand.
TGCCGCGCACGTCTCCGGCCCGGCGGACCGCGTGCAGGGCCACGGACAGCGGTTCGGCGAGGGCTGCCCGGCGCAGGCCGAGCCCCTCCGGCAGCGGCCTCAACTGGCCGGCCGGTACGACGACTTGGGCCGCGAACCCGCCCTGTACGTGCGGGAAGCGGGCCGCGCTGCCGAGGTAGCGGGTGTCCCGGCAGACAGTGCGGCGCCCCTCCACGCATTCCGGGCACATGTCGCACGGAGTCGCCGGGTGCACCGCGACCGCCGTGCCCACGGCCGGGCCCGACGCGTCCGGGGAGCCGTACGCGACGACGGTCCCGACGATCTCGTGGCCCAGCAGCATCGGCTCCTTCAGACGGAAGTCGCCGACCCCGCCGTGCCTCCAGTAGTGAAGGTCGGAGCCGCAGACGCCGCCGTAGCGGACGGCGACCAGCGCCTGGCCGGGGCCGGGCTCGGGGACCGGCAGCTCGTCGACCCGCAGATCGTCCTGGCCGTGGATCACACAACCGAGCATCTGAGCAGCCCCTTTCACAGCACGCTCGTCATTCCGCCGTCCACGTACAGCACCTGCCCGCTGACGAAGTCCGCGGCGGGCGAGGCGAGGAACAGCACCCCGCCCACCAGGTCCTCGGTGCGGCCCCAGCGGCCGGCCGGGGTGCGGCGGCGCACCCAGGCGCTGAACTCCTCGTCCTCGACGAGGGGTTGGGTCAGTTCCGTCTCGATGTAGCCGGGCCCGAGTCCGTTGACCTGGACGCCATGGGGGCCCCAGTCGGCGCACATGCCCTTGGTGAGCATCTTCAGGGCGCCCTTGGTGGCCGCGTAGGGCGCGATGCCGGGGCGGACCACCTCGCTCTGCAGCGAGCAGATGTTCACGATCTTGCCGTGGCCGCGTTCCGTCATCCGGCGGGCCGCCTCGCGGCCGACCAGGAACGCGCTGGTGAGGTTGGTGTTCAGGATGCGGTGCCAGTCCGAGTCCGTGAACTCCAGGAGCGGGGCGCGCAGTTGCATGCCCGCGTTGTTGACCAGGATGTCCAGCGGACCTACCCGCTCCTCGACATCCGCCATCCCGGCGGCCACCGACGGGCCGTCGGTCACGTCGAACACGGCCGTGTGGACGTCGCCGGGCAGCGCCGCGGCCGCCTTGGTGAGGCGGTCCGCGTCGCGGCCGTTGAGGACCACCGTGCAGCCGGCCTCCGCGAGGCCGCGGGCCAGGGCGAGCCCGATACCGCGGCTGGACCCGGTGACCAGGGCCGTGCGGCCGCTGATGTCGAAGAGCGGGTGACTCATTGCCGTACCCCTAGATGACCAGCGAGAGGAGGAGGACCAGACCGCCCGCGACCACCGAGATGATCGTCTCCATGACGGACCAGGTCTTGACGGTCTGGCCGACGTTCAGGCCGAAGTACTCCTTGACCAGCCAGAATCCGGCGTCGTTGACATGGCTGAAGAAGAGCGAGCCGGCGCCGATGGCCAGGACCAGCAGGGCCGTGTGCGCGGTCGACATGTCGGCCGCGAGCGGGGCCACCAGGCCGGCCGCCGAGACCGTCGCCACCGTCGCCGAACCGGTCGCCAGGCGGATGCCCACCGCGATCAGCCAGGCCAGCAGCAGCGCCGGGATCGACCAGTCCTTGGAGATGTCCAGGATCATCTGGCCCACACCGGTGTCGATCAGCGTCTGCTTGAAGCCGCCGCCCGCGCCGACGATCAGCAGGATGCCGGCGATGGGGGCGAGGCCCTTCTCGACGAGCGGAGTCAGCCGTTCCCTGCCGAACCCGGCGGGCCGCAGCAGCGTGAAGATGCCGACGAGCACGGCGGCGAGCAGGGCGATCAGCGGGGAGCCGACGACGTCGAAGACGCGCTGGGTGAGGTTGGTCGGGTCGTCGATCACGATGTCGACCAGGGCCTTGGACAGCATCAGGACGACCGGGAGGAGGATCGTGGTGAGGGTGGCGCCGAAGCCGGGGCGCTGCTCCAGTTCCTCGGAGGCGCGCTGCGGAAGCATCCGGTCGGGCGCCGGAACGTCCACCCAGCGGGCGGCGAACTTCGAGAACAGCGGTCCGGCAATGATCACCGTCGGGATGGCTATGAGGACGCCGAGCGCGAGCGTGACGCCGAGGTTGGCCTTGACCGCGTCGATCGCGACCAGCGGGCCGGGGTGCGGCGGGACCAGACCGTGCATCACCGAGAGGCCCGCGAGGGCGGGGATGCCGATGCGCATCAGGGAGTAGTTGCCGCGCTTGGCGACCATCAGCACGACCGGGATCAGCAGCACGACGCCGACCTCGAAGAACAGCGGCAGCCCGATCACCGAGGCGATCAGCACCATCGCCCACGGCATCGCCCGGCCTCCCGCCTTCGCGAGGATCGTGTCGACGATCTGATCCGCACCGCCGGAGTCGGCGAGCATCTTGCCGAGGATCGCACCGAGCGCGATCAGCACGCCCACACCGGCGACCGTGGTGCCGAGTCCGGTGGTGAAGCTGGCGATCACCTTGTCGAGCGGCGCCCCGGCGATGGCGCCGAGCGCCAGCGAGCCGATGGTCAGGGACAGGAAGGCATGCAGCTTGAACCTGGTGATGAGCAGGACGATGACGGCGATGCCCGCCAGTACGGCGAGGCCCAGCTGAGCATGGCCGGCCGAGGTGATCGGCGCGGGTGCGTCCGCTGCCAGCATCTCAACGCTGAGTCTGGTCACGGGAGTTCCCTTGCAGGTACGGGGATGGGGGAGAGTGCGGGGGGTGGGGATTACGCGGCCGGGTGGGGCAGGGCGTCCAGTGCCTTCACGGCCCGCTCGGTGATCTCCTCGGGGCTCCCGCTGACGTCCACCGCGACGCCCGCCTCGTCCGGCTGGAGCGGCTGGAGCGTGGCGAACTGGGAGTCGAGCAGCGCCGTGGGCATGAAGTGACCCTGCCGGTGCGCCATCCGGTCCTCGATGAGGGCCCGGTCGCCCGTCAGGTGCACGAAGACGACACCGGGGGCGGCGGCCCTGAGCCGGTCGCGGTACGACCGCTTCAGCGCCGAGCTGCTGACCACCCCGCCGAGCCCGGCCCGCCCGTGCGCCCAGGCGCCGATGGCGTCGAGCCAGGGCCACCGGTCCGCGTCGTCGAGCGGGACGCCGGCCGACATCTTGTCGATGTTGGCCTGCGGGTGGAAGTCGTCGCCCTCGGCGTACGGAACGCCGAGCCGGGCCGCGAGGAGGGGACCGATGGTGGTCTTGCCGGTGCCCGCCACGCCCATGACCACGACGACATGGGGGGTGCGCAGCTGCTGCATGGTGCTCTCACTGTCTTCTTCGACATCCGGACGCCGGCCGTTCAACCGACGCCGACGACACTGAAACCGATTAGGTACGACGAATTCAAGACCCTGTGACATATAAGTCTGACTTTTTGTTCCCGTGACCTGCCCCGTACGCTGAGTGCATGACCACTCCGGGCCGGGGTCTGCACGGCCATGTACTGGACTCCCTCGGCCCCGCGATCACCGCGGGCGAGTACCCGCCGGGCAGCGTTCTGCGCACCGACGAGCTCGCCCAGCGCTTCGACGTGTCACGCTCGGTGATGCGCGAGGCGGTCCGGGTGCTGGAATCCATGCATCTGGTCGAGTCGCGCCGGCGGGTCGGCGTCACCGTGCGCCCGAAGTCCGAGTGGAACGTCTACGACCCGCAGGTCATCCGCTGGCGGCTGGCCGGCGCCGACCGCCCCCACCAGCTGCGCTCGCTGACCGTCCTGCGCTCGGCCGTCGAGCCGGTGGCCGCGGGACTCGCCGCCAGGAACGCCTCCGCCGAGCAGTGCGCCGAACTCACCGAGTGCGCGCTCGGCATGGTCGCCCACTCCCGCGGCCACAAGCTGGAGGAGTACCTCGTCCACGACATGGCCTTCCACCGCGTGATCCTGGTGGCGTCCGGCAACGAGATGTTCGCCCGGCTCGGTGATGTCGTCGCCGAGGTCCTCGCGGGCCGCACCCATCACGAGGTGATGTTCGAGGACCCCGACCCGGCCGCCGTCACCCTGCACGTCCAGGTCGCCGAGGCGGTCCGCGAGGGCGATGCGGCCCGCGCGGAGAAGCTGACCCGGGAGATCACGGTGGGCGCGCTTCAGGAGCTGGACATCCTGGCGCCCTGATCCTGCGCGTCTATGCCTCGGGGAACTCCCCGTCGACGTACACCCAGGCCCCCTCGACCCTCCCCCGGCCTCCGGCCGGGAGGACCCCCATCTCGCTTCGCTCGAACCGGCTGCGTTCCAGCAGCGAGCCGCCCTTGTACGAGGCGCGGAAGGTCACCGTGCCCGTGCCGTGGAAGGCCGAGCCGTCAGTGGTGTCGAGGATCTCCAGGCCCGTCCAGCGCATGCCGGGGTCGAGTGTGAGCGTCGCCGGGCGGGTACTCGGATGCCAAGTCCTCAGCAGGTACTGCTCGTTGAGCTTCACGAACGCGCTGTAGCGCGAACGCATGAGCGTCTCGGCCGTCGGTGCGGCGGCCTCACCCCGGTGGAATCGGCCACAGCACTTTTCGTACGTCTCCGCAAGACCGCAAGGGCAGGAGGGGTTGTGAACTGGGGCGGAGTCGTGCTGCCGCCGGGATTGCGAGGTACGTCGGGACATGGGCTCCATTCTGCTGCACCAAGGGCTGTGTGAAATCTGTGAAGCGCCTGTTCCGACACGCGCACATCCGGTGTGGGTCGTGCACGCCCGCCTCCATCGAACCTCCTTTCGGGCTGGCGTGAACACGCCTTGCTCCCGCAACAGCCAACTCACAGGCTGGACAGAGCACTTGAGCATCAGGAGTCACAAGCGTGCGTGCTTGACCCGGGCGGCCGTCCGTCCGGGGCATTGACGGGGGAAGCTGATACGGGGTGCGCGGACCGGCGCGGCAAGGGCGCGTCCGGGGACTGCTGCGCGCCGCCGTGCCGAAAACCTCTCCTTTCTGCCGCCTCTTGGTGCCTTTCACCGGTGCCTGAGAAGGGATAGGAGGGGGAATGCCGACGAATGCCGCGGCCGCCAGGCCGACGTATCCGGGCGTCTACGTCGAAGAGCTTCCCAGCAGCACCCGCGCCATCTCCGCCGTGACCACTTCGGTGACCGCATTCGTGGGGCACACCCGGCGCGGCCCGCTGAACGAGCCGGTGCGCGTCACCGGATTCGCCGACTTCGAGCGGCGCTTCGGCGGGCTGAGCGCGCAGAGCCCGCTCGCCTACGCCGTCCACCAGTTCTTCGGCAACGGCGGCTCCGTCGCCGTGATCGTCCGGGTCGCCAGGGCGGGCAGCGGCAAGGCCGCCTGCGTCGTCCTGGAGTCCACCGAGGGCCACAGCGCCGGACCTGCCCTGGAGGTGCACGCCAAGGAACCCGGTGTGTGGGGCAACGGCCTGCGCGTCGCCGTCGACTACGACACCCCGGACTGCGAAGCCACCTTCAACCTGCGGGTCTACGACGCCAAGGGCGACGCCCGCGAGAGCTTCACCGGCCTGTCCATGGACGCCGGCAGCGGAACCTATGCGCCCACCGTCGTCAACGCCGGGTCGCGGCTGATCCGCGTCGAGGCCGTCGGCGAGGGCCGCCCCGACCCGTCCGGCACCGTCTCCAAGCCGTTCGGCCACGAACTGCCCGACCTGGCCGTCGACCTGACGGTGAAGATCGGCGACGTGGAGCGCGAGTTCAGGCTCTACGACCCCGACTGCGACGGCGAAGCCCCGTCCTCCGTGGCCGAGTTGGCGCTGCTCCTGGAGCGCAAGCTGCGGGCGCTGCCCGACGCGCCCGGCAAGCACGCCTACGCGGGCGTCGAGGTCACCGCCTTCGGCCGCCGTATCCAGGTGGTCGCCGGCTCCACCGACCCCGAGGACGTCGTCCGCTTCCTCGGTGAGTGCGCCAACGACCTGGGCCTGGAGGCCTCGGTCAACCCGCCGGTGTTCCCGCTGGAGGGCGGCGAGGACGGCGAGGCCCCCGGCCCGCGCGACCTCATCGGCTCCGAGGCCGACAAGACCGGCATCCAGGCGCTGCGCGGGGTGGCCGACGTCAACCTGCTCGCGCTGCCCGAACTGGCCTCCTACGAGAAGATCGACGACGCGCTCACCGTCGTGTCCGCTGCTCAGCGGCTGTGCGAGGAGCGGCGGATCTTCCTGCTGGTCGACGCGCCCAGCACCTGGGTGAGCGTGGACAGCGCCCGTGCCGGGCTGTCCGCCTTCGACCCGGTGCGCGGCAACCACGCCGGCCTGTACTTCCCGCACATCCAGCTCACTGACCCGCTCACCGGGCGGCTGCGCGCCTTCCCGCCCTCCGGCGCGGTCGCGGGCGTCATCGCGCGCACGGACTCCGAGCGCGGCGTCTGGAAGGCACCGGCCGGTACGGAGGCACAGCTCGTCGGAGTGCACTCGCTGACCGTCGACCTGACGGACCGTGAGACCGGGCTGCTCAACCCGCTCGGCGTCAACTGCCTGCGCACCTTCCCGGTCACCGGGCCGCTGGTGTGGGGCGCGCGGACGCTGGAGGGCTCCGACGCCCTCGACAGCGCCTGGAAGTACGTACCCGTGCGACGGCTCGCGCTGCATGTGGAGGAGAGCCTCCAACGCGGTCTGCAGTGGGTCGTGTTCGAGCCCAACGACGAGAGCCTGTGGCAGCAGATCCGGCTGTCCGCGTCCTCGTATCTGCACACGCTCTTCCGCCAGGGCGCCTTCAAGGGCAGCACCCCGCGCGAGGCGTACTTCGTCAAGTGCGACAGCGAGACCACGACGGACGAGGACGTCGCGAACGGCGTCGTCAACGTGCTCGTCGGGATCGCGCCGGTGCGGCCGGCCGAGTTCGTGGTCGTCAGGATCCAGCAGACGTCCGGGCAGTTCGCTCTCTAGCGGCCCGTCAATCTCGGAGAGCTGAAGGAAAACGATGGCTGAGTTCACGGTCAACGCGCATCGCTTCGACCCCTACAAGAACTTCAAGTTCCTGGTCCTGTGGGACGGTCGGACGGTCGCCGGCATCAGCAAGATCAGTCCGCTGAAGCGGACCACCGAGGTCGTCAAGCACCGTCACGGCGGCGACCCCTCCTCCCCGCGCAAGTCGCCGGGCCGCTCCGAGTTCGAGGGCATCACCCTGGAGCGCGGGGTCACCCACGACCCCGAGTTCGACCGCTGGGCCAACAAGGTCTGGCAGGTCGGCGCGGGCCTCGGTTCGGAGGTGTCCCTCGCGGACTTCCGCAAGGACATCGTCATCCAGGTCCTCAACGAGGCCGGCCAGGTCGCCGTCTCGCACAAGCTCTACCGGACCTGGCCCAGCGAGTACCAGGTCCTCGGCGAGCTGGACGCCAACGCCAACGCGGTGGCCATCCAGTCGCTGAAGCTGGAGTGCGAGGGCTGGGAGCGGGACTACGAGGTGCCCGAGCCGGAGGAGCCTTCGTTCCTCAACCCGGCATGACTCGGGGGTAGTTGAGGGAAACGGGGAGGGACATGGCGATCACCGGGGCGGCCGCACTGCTGGCCGCCTGGGAGGCCGGGCTCGGCCAGGCGCCGACCGGGCGGGCACTGCTGCTGCACCGCACGGCACGGCCCGACGTCGACACCGGGAGGCTGCCGCAGCTTCCGGTGGGCGAGCGCGAGGCGGACCTGTTCGCGCTGCGCCGGGCGCTGTTCGGCGAGCGGATGCAGGTGCGTCTTGAGTGCGCCGCGTGCGGGGCGGACATGGAGTTCGACCTGGACGCGGGGGAGCTCGCGCGGTCGCTCGGCTCTCCGGGGGACGCGGTCGTACGGGTGCAACAGGACGGCTGGGACGTCGAGTTCAGGCTGCCCGGGGTCGCCGACCTGCACGCCGCGGCCCGGGCGGCCGACCCGCGTACGGCGCTGCTCGCCCGGTGTCTGGTCTCGGCGAGCCACGACGGGACGGCCGCGGCGGCGGGGGAGCTGCCCCTGCCGGTGCAGTACCGCATCTCCGAGGCCGTCGAGGCAGCCGACCCGGGCGCCGACCTGGTGATCGACGTCGCCTGCCCCGAGTGCGGCGAGGCCACCCGCGCCGAACTCGACATCGCCTCCTACCTGTGGACCGAACTGGACGCCTGGGCACGGGACGTGCTCCTCGACGTCCACCTGCTCGCCACCGCCTACGGCTGGAGCGAGCCGGAGATCCTGGCGCTCAGCCCCACGCGGCGCCGCTACTACCTGGAGCTGTGTGCCGATGTCTGACACCCGGGGTGCGCCGGACAGCCCCGACTTCCTTGATCGGCTGCTCGCACGGCACGCGTCCCCGCGACCGGCCGCGGTGCGGGTACGGCCCCGGCTGCCCGGCCCGTTCGAGCGGGTCGAGGCGGTACGGGCCGCCGCACCCGCACCGGACGAGGACACGCTGCTGTGGCCCGCCGGCACGCCGGCCGCCGTCGCGCCGCCGGATGCGCCGCGTCCGTCGGGCGTTCGGACCCACACGCACACGGAACGGGAGCGGACCGTCGTACGCGCCGAACGGGAGCCCGTCGAACCGGCCCCGCGTCCGTCCGGGCCGGTCCGAGCCGAGGCACCCCTGCTGCGTCCTGTCGCGTCCGTCGCGCCGGGCCCGCGTCCACTGCCCGAGGCCGGGCGGCGTGCGGCCGGGCGAGGGCGTACGGAGTCAGGACCTGCACAGACCGCGGTGTCCGTGCCCATCCCCCCGGGCACGGAGGCCGCCCCCCAAGCCGTGGGGGGGGGGGGGGGGCGCCGCGCCGCCCCCCCGGCGGCCGCCCCGCCCCCCCCCCCGCCCGCGG